>NZ_CM001488.1:0-2347 GCF_000233695.2 Desulfobacter postgatei 2ac9
GTATGCACGGTTTGATGAGGGAGCATTGAGGATGCAAGGCCTTTGGAACACGTAGTAGCCGCGTGCGGCAAGGCGTCTCGAATATAAAAAGGGCTGAAGAAACCGGCCGAATCAGTGCTCTACTCTACCCGGAAATCACCCGGAAATCACGGAAATCCATTGAGTAAGCTGTCCCCGGAAATCCATTTTATTTTTTTAGATCGTTGTGATTCATTGTTTTGCCTAAAAATGGCTACATGCAAGAACCTAACCGGACACTACTGTCTCAAAGCAAATGTTATACTCTTTTAGCGTTTTTTGATTTTACCTTTTTGGGTTGTTTTTTTAACATAATTTACTGTTTCAGGTCTCTTTTTTGGTTTCTCAACTGGGTTTTCTTTAACTGGTTTCTTTTCGCCGTTAGTCATATGAAAACCTCCATTATAATGGTCAAAAATATAAAGGCAATGATCAGGCTTGCACCAAGGATTAATTCATCGTATGCAAGCTCTAAATTTTTTGATTTTTTTTCAATTACAGACTCTATTTCTTGTGTAGCATCAACATAGCAGTCGAACATTTGCTCAAATGCGTCCTTTGGTTCTGCCTTCATTAAATAGTCGGAATTTTCTCTACTTTTAGCTGCAATTGGGCAAACACCAATTTTCAGCGCCAATAACAAATGTCCCCAAGCACAAGATAAAGCCATAAATGCGAGACAACATAAAATCAAATTAATCCATTGAAGCATTGTATGAGGAGAAAATAGGGTCGAACTCTTAAAACCAGCTATGCCACAAAAAGCTGCTATAACTATAGTAAGAGAATTGAGAAGTTTTCCGCATTTTTCCTCAAAATGCTTAAACCTTTCCTGTTCCTCGGTATACCTACCCTGAACATAATTTAAGATTTCTGCTTTAGTGATCATACCATTCTGAGTATAACGTTACGGTTCACCTGGTGCTAAGTCCCACATTATTTGATCCAAATTTCACTTTATGTGACGTCCTTTGTCTCACAAAAAGGCTGACACTACAAGCCCATCATGGACAAACGAAGTTCACAAATCAAGAAGCATCCTAAATACGGGGACACTTTACTCATTTTAAAATCCGGGGACACCTTTAAAATCCGGGGACACCTTACTCATTGTTATTTCGACCAGTTTTTTTTTGCGCCTCAGCCGCCTGTCTAAAATAGCTTCCAAGTGTTTTACAAAAGTCGTTTGAACGGTCAAGTAGGTCCGTTCATGTTTTCTGAATAATTCAATTTCAGATTTATGAATATCAGAAAATAAAAAATCTCTCCAGGGGATATTGACAATCTCAAGCAGGGGGGGGTGTTTTGACAAGAATTCTAATTCCTGTTAACAAATAAGTAAGATGTCCGTATGCCGTAACAACTGTAGTTCTAACAGGTTAAAGTCCTGAAGGAGGAATTGTCCGTACGCCTTCTTAGCACCGGGAAGCAGCGTCTGGGTAACCAGAGGTTGTAAGTTTCTTATGGGCAAAGATGCAGGCCGTAACGAAAGTGAACCTATATGTAGCCTCGTCAACTAATTGAAGATGCCGACCTTTTGGACATCAAGGGAAGGCCGTAGTGCCTGGGAGTAGAAAACGGAAATCCTTTCAGGTGATCTTCCGGGGTAGCAGGGATGGCATGTATCGGAAGAATTGCAGTGCAGTGCGGGAGACCCAATGCGGTTACGGTGAAGGGCCGTTAACTGATGGATATAAGGAGATCCGAAATTCCATGGGGCTGTATTGGGAGTCGGAGGGGTTCATAGTACCGATTGAGGCTGAGGGACAACATAACCCCGGCTAAGGAAAGGGACCCTACTTTGTTCACGTAACTAACGAGCGAGGATCAGGAGATTGCAATATGCTACTAACTCCGGATAGGATCAGGACGCTTCAGAGGAAGCTCTATTGTAAAGGCCAAGCAGGAACCGGATTTTCGTTTCTATTCTTTATATGACAAGGTCTACCGGGGCTGACATCCTTGGTCATGCCTATCGCCTTGCCCGGGCAAACAAAGGTGCACCTGGAATAGATGGTGTCAGCTTTAAGTCCATAGAGAAGGATGGAGGGGAAATCAAAATTTGTGCAAAAGTTGGAATCCCAACTTACGCAAAAGTGGAAAAAGGGCGCAAGCCTTACAGCGAAGAACATCGGAAAAGCCGTGTACGGGAGAACCGTATGCACGGTTTGATGAGGGAGCATTGAGGATGCAAGGCCTTTGGAACACGTAGTAGCCGCGTGCGGCAAGGCGTCTCGAATATAAAAAGGGCTGAAGAAACCGGCCGAATCAGTGCTCTACTCTACCCAGATTACCAGATTCTACCTGACAGTGATCCATTGGATTGAAA
>NZ_CM001488.1:2447-9198 GCF_000233695.2 Desulfobacter postgatei 2ac9
TGCTCAATGGTGTCCATTAATTCCCAGAAATAGCGTTTGCCATGTAGCTTTTTTTGTTGTATTCAGCACCGACCTCCATTAAAAGTCCAGAGATTTTATTTTAGTTTGGGTTGCTGTTCTGACTATGTGGTTTCTGTATCTTAAAATTCTTCTTAATTCTCGCAACTCGCTCGGAGCCATATAACATTCCGGTAACAGATCAACTCTGAGAAGGTCACATATTTTCTGGGCATCAGATAGATCGTTTTCTTTTAGCTGCTGTAATCGCTTTGAGCATTTCAGGATGAGCGACCTTGATATCATCGGCATAAGGTTTTATGAAGTCATAAATCCAGCCGGTAAACATTGTTGCTTCCATTGCAACCGTCCAAGGGCGGGGAAGTTGCTCCATCCATTCTTCCAATGCCGGCCTGGTTGCAGATATCACTCCATTCCCAAGAAGTGTTCCATCGCCTGCTTTAATACAATAAGCGTATAATTTTTTGTGGATATCTAAACCAATGTAATGCATACTCATTATGACCTCCTTGTGGTAATTGATTCTGGATGACTCAGGTTATTCCAGCCGCTTTCTAAAGCCATCATGCCGCTTGGAGGTCTTTTTTGTAAAGAGAATCTGCCGATTTAAAATTCATTTTCACTATGGTAAGATACCATTCATTACCAGCTCGGAGGATAGGGCAATGCTGGGAAGCAACCTGAGCGCCGTAGCTGGTGACGGAGACATGGGGGGTGATATACAGTCAATTGCGTATTGCCCCTCTCCCATGTTTCTGTCCATAATGCGTTAAATCCAGGGGGGTTGGGGGCTGGCCCCCAAATTAAAATCGGGTATTATTCCTTGCGTAACTTATGCATTCAAACACCTTACTCATTGTTATTTCGACCAGTTTTTTTGCGCCTCAGCCGCCTGTCTAAAATAGCTTCCAAATGTTTTACAAAAGTCGTTTGAACGGTCAGTCGGTCCGTTCATGTTTTCTGAATAATTCAATTTCAGATTTATGAATATCAGAAAATAAAAAATCTCTCCAGGGGATATTGACAATCTCAAGCAGGGGGGGTGTTTTGACAAGAATCTCATCCTTTTTATCCATATGTGTGCCCCGGCACTGCTCCATTTCCAATCCTCAGAACATTTTGCAAGACCGGCACGGACCGGATTGTACTCAATATAATGGGTACACGCCAATAACCACCTCTCTTCCATGGTAAATGACACACCCCCCCTGTCATAAATGACCACGCCAACCTACCCTGAAATTGATCATTCTCGTATATCGTCTGTGTGCTTCCCCGATGACCTGAATTAATCCATCCTTGGTTTCAGGAACTGCAATCAGGTGAATATGATTGGGCATCAGGCAATAGGCCCATATATCAACCTTATAGTTCAAACACCATTCCTCCATCAAAGCCAGATAGGCTTTAAAGTCCTGATCTTTGAAAAATGTCTGCTGCCTTCTATTCCCCTTTTGTGTAATGTGATGGGGAAAACCCGGCGCCACTGCCCTTGCCCTTCGTGCCATGAAGGGATTTAAACAAACATTCTAATTCCTGTTAACAAATAAGTAAGATGTCCCCAGATTTAAAATAGAAGCCCGTTGTTCATTCAAGGGCTCCACCTGGAATTGCTGGGTGCCGTCGGAAGGTGCCAGATAAAACCGTTCGGACACCACCCGGGACAAGGAGTTATCCCCAAGCGCCATATGCTCAATACCCGCAAACAGATCCGGGTCCAGAAAAATATCCTCCAGCAGCACAGGTTCATCCCGGGCCACGGTCAAACGGGACATGGCAAAGGCGGCTTTGCCGTGAAACGGATTTTCCACATCGCCTGTAACGGTTTGTTTATTCAAAGGTAAAATCACTCTTTTTTGCGTAGGCACCCCCTTGGTTGAAAATGCCTGGGAGGTCCCGGCAAGGGAGAACAGATCAATTTGCGGCGACGGTTCCTTCACAAAGGTTCCGGACCCCCGCCTTCTTTGGATCAGTCCCCGTTGCACCAGAATATCCATGGCCTGACGCACGGTGGGGCGGCCCACCCCATATGATTTTGCAAGTTCCGTTTCAGACGGAATCATATGCCCGGGCGGGTAAACGCCCTCCCGGATACGGGATTGCAGCTGTTCGCAAATCTGGTGATACAAGGGTATGGGGGAGTCAGGATTCAGCATAGCCGGTATTGCTCTTAAGTTTGCAGCTGTTCGGAATTTGTAGTGGACCCGTTATCCGGAAAACTGCTCAATTAATAATATCGGCATCATAATTGACAATATGTCAAGTTGTCAAGACATTTTGACAAATCGATTCTATTTAAATTGTAAGGCAAAACAACCTTGCCCAGACGCCTTTAATTTGTTAGGAAATAAACACAGCAACGAAAAACAGATCTACTTGAAAACATGGAAACCGCAAGCCATAAGCACGATTTTTCATAATTTCGAATTTTGACATTAGGACAAAAGGAGACAAAGATGGAAAATACCACGACATTCCAAATCAAATCAGTCAAAGTGGACGGAAAAAATCGCGTACTAAACGCGCGGAAGGACACGCCGGATATACGGGACAGAATGTATGAGCCTGCCCTCATTCCACTCAAGCCCGTCATTGACAAACGTGGCTTGGTGCCGAAGATTCTTGACCAGGGAACGGAAGGGGCTTGTACCGGGTTTGGCCTTGCAGCTGTGATCAACCTGCTGAACGCGGAAAAAGACACCAAGTTCCGGGTCAGCCCCAGAATGCTCTATGAAATGGCCAAGATGCATGACGAATGGCCAGGCGAGGACTACGCGGGTTCCAGTTGCCGGGGGGCCATACGCGGCTGGAAAAACATGGGTGTTTGCAGCGAAGAGATCTGGCCATATGATCAAGACAGCCCCGGTGAGATCTCCATAGAGCGGGCATCCAATGCCCGTTCCAATGCCCTCGGCGCCTATTATCGGCTGAGTTCGGAACTCAACGATTACCATGCGGCCCTGAACGAGGTCGGAGCGATCTATGTCTCGGCCGACGTGCATTCCGGCTGATTTAACCCCAAGATCCTGGGGAATTCCGAACTGGCAACGATCCAACCAAACGCCAACGTCAGCGGCGGGCATGCCTTTGCCATCGTCGGTTATAACAGCGACGGCTTTATTGTGCAGAACTCGTGGGGAAAAGGCTGGGGGTCTGATGGGTTTGCCCTGTGGCTATATGAAGACTGGATCAGCAGCATCAGCGACGGTTGGGTATTCCGGCTTGCCATCCCCACGCCCCAGGTCTTTGGCATCACAGCCCGGTCGCTGGCGAAGACAGATGCAGAGAGTGACAAGGCTGCACCCAAACGAATGGAGATCGCCGGCCATTTTGTACACTTCGACGACGGCGCCTTCAAGCAACGTGGCGATTACTGGAGTACCCTTTCGGATATCCAGAACACGGCGCGGCTCATAAAGGAGTCGGTATCCGACAAGCGTTACCGGCATCTCCTGATCTATGCCCACGGCGGCCTGAATACGTCCAGGGCTTCCGCTACACGAATTTCCGCGCTTAAGGAAGGGTTCAAGCGTAATGGCATCTATCCCTTCCACGTGATGTATGACACCGGGCTGGTGGAGGAACTCAAGGACACGGTTATTCGTGCCTACCGTGGCGACCGCATGGAAGGCTTCCTGGGTGATCTCAAGGAAAAGTTGATCGATTTGAGCGATAAGCTGATTGAGGATGTCGTGCGCAAGCCGGTCACGCCAATCTGGGAGGAGATGAAACGAGATGCCCGCTTGCCTTTCGTTGTGGACAAAGCCCCAGAGCGTGACGGCTCGGCTGTCATCCGAACCTTTGCCGAGGCACTGCACGGTACCGGGATACAGATACACCTGGCGGGGCACAGCACCGGTGCGGTATTGTTAGGACATCTTCTCGACTCACTCAATGCACTGGGAAGTCCGGACCTCATTCAGAGCTGCAGCCTGATGGCCCCCGCGTGCAGCGTCGACTTCTTCAACGAACACTATGTCAATAGGATGGCAAAGCCAAATGAAAATCCGTCAATACTGAGGCTGCCGGTACTGGATATATACAATATGACGGAAAAGCTGGAAAGAGACGACAACGTTGGCGGTGTCTACCGGAAATCCCTTTTGTACCTGGTATCCCGCGCGCTGGAGCGCAACCCGGACAAACCAATACTCGGGATGCAGAAGTATTCCGAAAAAATCTCCTCCATCAAAGGTTTGAACATTCATTATTCGGACGGCAGAAAGGGCAAAATCACCAGAAGCACCAGCCACGGCGGCTTCGACAATGATCACTGGACCATGAATTCCATCCTGCGACGTATCCTGGGCAATGCGCCACCGCACCCTTTCCTCGAAAGGGAGATGAAGGGTTACTGATCGCCTGCTTTGGAATAGACCTGAATACGTTGATCAAGGCCTGGCAGATCCACTGGACAATGATATCAATCTGCCGGTAAAGATGTGGCTAAAGATTATGATATAGGCAATCCTTTTGGAGGGCATTACCATGGACAACAAATATTTCACAATCACTATTCTCATTCTGACTGCGGCCGCAACACTGCTCTTCGGCTGCTACCCGAAACGGGTCGGCCCCCTTGGCCCTGAAGGAAAACAGCTGACCTGGGAACAAATGAACCTGAGCCAGCGCAAGGCCCATATGCGTCAAAAGGTGCTGCCGGTTGCCGCCGATGTCTTCGGCACCTGGCAACCGGAGCGGTTTGCGCGGGTAGATTGCAGGCTATGCCATCTCCAGGGAGAGACCCAGGGTATATATGACATGCCCACGGCTGCCCTGCCCAGACTAAGCGGAGCACTGCTTTTGGGCCCCGAATTCGACAGGGCTCCGGAAACCACCCGGCTCAAACTCGACCGCCTGGTTCCAGAAATGTCTGCAGCCCTCGGTCTGAAGCCGTTCAGCATCATTACACGCACAGGCTTTGGCTGCTATTCCTGCCATTTGGGACCAAATGGCGCGATGTTTGGAAATTAACGGGCTGAAGTATGTTTCTTGTTTGCATTAAGTAAGCTGTCCGTATGCCGTAACAACTGTAGTTCTAACAGGTTAAAGTCCTGAAGGAGGAATTATCCGTACGCCTTCTTAGCACCGGGAAGCAGCGTCTGGGTAACCAGAGGTTGTAAGTTTCTTATGGGCAAAGATGCAGGCCGTAACGAAAGTGAACCTATATGTAGCCTCGTCAACTAATTGAAGATGCCGACCTTTTGGACATCAAGGGGAAGGCCGTAGTGCCCTGGGAGTAGAAAACGGAAATTCTTTTCAGGTGATCTTTCGGGGGTAGCAGGGGATGGCATGTATCGGAAAGAATTGGCAGTCCAGTGCGGGAGACCCCAATGCGGGTTAGGGTGAAGGGCCCGTTAACTGATGGATATAAGGAGATCCGAAATTTCCATGGGGCTGTATTGGGAGTCGGAGGGGTTCATAGTACCGATTGAGGCTGAGGGACAACATAACCCCGGCCAAGGAAAGGGACCCTACTTTGTTCACGTAACTAACGAGCGGAGGATCAGGAGATTGCAATATGCTACTAACTCCGGATAGGATCAGGACGCTTCAGAGGAAGCTCTATTGTAAGGCCAAGCAGGAACCGGATTTTCGTTTCTATTCTTTATATGACAAGGTCTACCGGGCTGACATCCTTGGTCATGCCTATCGCCTTGCCCGGGCAAACAAAGGTGCACCTGGAATAGATGGTGTCAGCTTTAAGTCCATAGAGAAGGATGGAGGGGAAATCAAATTTGTGCAAAAGTTGGAATCCCAACTTACGCAAAGTGGAAAAGGGCGCAAGCCTTACAGCGAAGAACATCGGAAAGCCGTGTACGGGAGAACCGTATGCACGGTTTGATGAGGGAGCATTGAGGATGCAAGGCCTTTGGAACACGTAGTAGCCGCGTGCGGCAAGGCGTCTCGAATATAAAAAGGGCTGAAGAAACCGGCCGAATCAGTGCTCTACTCTACCCGATAAACTGGCACCCGCTTTATGTGCATCTGAAATCAGTTGTAAAATCCTTTGTTTGTCTTCAGGGGATATCAATCGTCCTCGGGCTCCCCCCAGATCGCCTGGGCTTTTTTTTTAAGAACCAATAAGGCTGCTGTTTCCGCAAGGGCTTTTTCTTTGCGGGAAAGATCTTTTTTCAATGCCGAATTTTCTCGTCGTAACTGTGTCTCGATTACGGAGGCTTGCCTCTTGAAATCAGTTGCCATTCCCGAAACAGCATCTTGCCTCCACTGTTTCAGATGATGGATAAAAATCCCGTTTTTACGACACCAAGATGCGCTCTCCTCGGAAGACATAGATCCCGTAGCCAGCAGGGCTGAGACGCGCTCTTCCGAAGTCCAGTCTCTGGGACGTTTTCTTTGATGTCAAGTTGATGTTACCGCCTTTTCTGTATTCTCTTAACCATTTGCCAATAGTTGACCGCCCAATCCCAAATTCTTTTGATATCTCATCATGGGTTTTGTTCCCCGAGAGTACCTTTTGTAACACAGCTTCTTTGATTTGGATAGAATGTCCCATATCATCACCTCAATGCCCCACTGTTATTTTTCAAGTGAGGCGACATCTATCCTGACACAGGGGGTTATTAAGGGGTCTTGATTTTGGGATTAAGAAAACAAATGGCGCCGACCTTTTGATTTTGTACTTTTTCTGGTTTAAAGTTGGTATTTGAGAATATTGAACGTGATTTGAATAATATCAGCGTAAGGGGTAATTACAAATGAGTCTTAAAAG
>NZ_CM001488.1:9298-16448 GCF_000233695.2 Desulfobacter postgatei 2ac9
TGGCTTTCGACCGAAACGGTCTGCCCATGATGCAGTAGACGCAATAAGCGAAGCATTGCTGACAGGGCATCGTCAAGTTGTAGATGCTTGATTTAATCCTAAATACTTTGACACCATTCCGCAACTCAAAACTGCTTACAGTAGTTGCGACGAGAATTGCAGACAAGGAGATACTATCCTTAATCAAGCAATGGCTCAAAGCGCCGGTTGTCGAACAGGATGGAAACAAGCATCGAATAATTGGTGGAGGCAAGAGAATCGGTTAGGCACCCCACAGGGAGGAGTTATTTCACCACTCCTGGCAAATCTGTATCTTCATCTTCTTGACAGAATATGGGAACGCCATGACCTGCCCCCGTTTTTACGGGGGGCGACTGGTGAGATATGCCGATGACTTTGTGATACTCTGTAAAGGTAAAATAGACGCACCGATACAAATGGTGAAGATGGTTCTGGATAGATGCGAACTCAGGCTCAATGATCAGAAAACCAAGATAATCAATGCCTATCAAGATAGCTTTGATTTCCTTGGGTTCCGATTTCAAATGAGACGCAGCCCCCGAAGCGGGAAGTGGTACCCACACACTGAGCCATCCAAACGCTCGGAAGAGCGCATCAAGGCAACGGTGAAAAGGTTAACTCACCGCCGAAGAACACCGGTATCGGTGCCGGACTTGATTGATGAGATCAACTATGCGACCCAAGGCTGGTCAGCTTACTTTCACTACCAGCACAGCACGAAAGTGATGGCTCGGGTCAAATGGTTTACCGAAGAAAGGGTCCGTAAGCATTTATGCGTACGGCATAAAGTTCGTACCAGGACAAATGGGTATAAACGGTTTTCTACAGATTTTCTGTACAACAAGTTGTATTTGTATAGAATCCCAACTTACGCAAAGTGGAAAAGGGCGCAAGCCTTACAATGAAGAACATCGGAAAGCCGTGTACGGGAGAACCGTATGCACGGTTTGATGAGGGAGCACTGAGGATGCAAGGCCTTTGGAACACGTAGTAGCCGCGTGCGGCAAGGCGTCTCGAATATAAAAAGGGCTGAAGAAACCGGCCGAATCAGTGCTCTACTCTACCCCGAATTCCCAGACTCACGGTAACTGCGTGTCGTAATAATCGATTTTACCCTTGCCAAATGGACATGTCGGAGGATTTTGAACAAATCCTGAAGTTAAACAAAACTTTGCCATGGACATAGACTCCTTTTTTTATTGGTTGTAAAACAAAAAAGCCTCCCTGGAATTAACCAGAAAGGCTTAAGCTATCTCAATTGTAAGATTATTTAACACGGGAACAAAGATAAAAACTGACCCATAAATTGGAAAGAAAGGCGCAGAAACGAAAAAGCCCCCACCACCGAAGTGATGAGGGCTTTAGTTTTAGGGCTTTTGAAGAAAAGGGCTTTTAATAATTCTTACTCTTACCCCGATCTCCCACTTGCGATTCTTTACCCGATTGCCATCGACTTTGATGATAATAAAACGTGGTCTGTCCCCTATTTTTCGCTGAGAACCTTATTGTAAAGAGATGATAAAGCAAGAGCCGTTAATGAACAAATACAGGAACACATTGTGAATAGGCAACCTGGAGACCGTAAGCAAAAAAAATGCATTTTTATTCAAAGGGTGAAGTGTTTTTTCTTGACTTACTTTCTCATAGGCGGGAATTCGTTGAATTCAGTATGGTGTCCGTATGCCGTAACAACTGTAGTTCTAACAGGTTAAAGTCCTGAAGGAGGAATTGTCCGTACGCCTTCTTAGCACCGGGAAGCAGCGTCTGGGTAACCAGAGGTTGTAAGTTTCTTATGGGCAAAGATGCAGGCCGTAACGAAAGTGAACCTATATGTAGCCTCGTCAACTAATTGAAGATGCCGACCTTTTGGACATCAAGGGAAGGCCGTAGTGCCTGGGAGTAGAAAACGGAAATCCTTTCAGGTGATCTTCCGGGGTAGCAGGGATGGCATGTATCGGAAGAATTGCAGTGCAGTGCGGGAGACCCAATGCGGTTACGGTGAAGGGCCGTTAACTGATGGATATAAGGAGATCCGAAATTCCATGGGGCTGTATTGGGAGTCGGAGGGGTTCATAGTACCGATTGAGGCTGAGGGACAACATAACCCCGGCCAAGGAAAGGGACCCTACTTTGTTCACGTAACTAACGAGCGGAGGATCAGGAGATTGCAATATGCTACTAACTCCGGATAGGATCAGGACGCTTCAGAGGAAGCTCTATTGTAAGGCCAAGCAGGAACCGGATTTTCGTTTCTATTCTTTATATGACAAGGTCTACCGGGCTGACATCCTTGGTCATGCCTATCGCCTTGCCCGGGCAAACAAAGGTGCACCTGGAATAGATGGTGTCAGCTTTAAGTCCATAGAGAAGGATGGAGGGGAAATCAAATTTGTGCAAAAGTTGGAATCCCAACTTACGCAAAGTGGAAAAGGGCGCAAGCCTTACAGTGAAGAACATCGGAAAGCCGTGTACGGGAGAACCGTATGCACGGTTTGATGAGGGAGCATTGAGGATGCAAGGCCTTTGGAACACGTAGTAGCCGCGTGCGGCAAGGCGTCTCGAATATAAAAAGGGCTGAAGAAACCGGCCGAATCAGTGCTCTACTCTACCCATATTTCCTAAACTAAGTTTCCTTGTTTTTGTCGGGGATTGGGGCAAATTAAATTATTTGAGACAGAAACAACTATTCTTAATTATTTAACTTTCTGTATGCATTTTCATACCAATCCGCATTTTCTATTGTAAAATGATATACATTTATTGGATCATGATTTTTTTCTATTTTGAACATAATAGAACCACCTTTCATAAAAGCACTATGAACTTCTTTTGAATTTTTATTAAAGCTCAACCTGTCTTGTTTAAGCTCTGCGTTCATACTTAACTTTTCATTATTACTGTCTTTAATATGTACATAATATTTATCTCTATTGTATCCAATAGCTTTAACGGGATTATCCCCAGCATACTCATAAAGTAGTATTGAAATGTCTTCCCTTGTAATTACAAATCGTACAGTTAACTTTGAATTTTGAGTTGCTGAGTTGCTAAATGACCCATTTATTAAATATTCATTGCTAATGTACTTTTCATCTGTTTTTTCTCCAAAATCATCGACGAAATATCGAATTCCCCACATTCCGGTATTGTTTAAATTTGCTATGCGGATTCTTTCTTTTTCTTCTTCTTCTTTTCTTTTTATTTCCTCCATTTCTTTTATCTCAATTGTTTTCAATAATTGCTTAAAGTCTTCATTTTTAGGTGATTCAGGATGCTTTTCATGCAATAACTTAATATTGTTTCGAGCGATCTCATATTTTTTTTCCTTGTATGCCTTTTCAGCGTTAGCTATTAATTTTTCAGCACCATGCATACATTCTTCTAATCTGGCCTTCAATTCTTCATTTTCGGCCAGAAGATCATCATATTCAGATTGTGGAACACAGCCCACTTGTAAAACAAAGCCTAAAATGATCATTAAAATTACAAGAATACCGAAAAATTTGTTATTAATACACTTCAAGTTATAATCCATATGCCCCCTCCTTTTTTTTTGGCAAATAACAATAAAAAGGCTTCTGATTCATTCTCATTATTCTTTTGCATTAGTATTACATCGTCGGATAATCTAGATTTAAACGATATAATACCAGGGCATTTAAATCCGTAAATCCGGACTAAATCCGGGGACATCTATGATAAGTTTTGTCAAGGGGAAAATGTAGATTTCCCTTCACTTTTTAAAGACATTCTCCAAAAGCGTTAAATGGCCCATTGCATTAACTCCTGATCTTTTTAATCTATTTCATTTAAGTGCCAAAAAGATAAAGATCTTTTGACCAGACATCTATTTGCTGTATCAGGTCCTTTTGTAAAGGAACCATCACAGAAGATTAAGTTTGGGTAAACCCGCTGACCTTGAAACACTATAAATGATGTATCACGGCGGTTGCCGATCACATAGTCCCCAGAAAGCAAGGACCAGCGGGAAGATCTATTGTAAATGCAATGCTATTAATGTATCAATGCGACCGTATCAGGCAGCCTGATATGGAGCTGTCACCTCAAAATCCTTTTTGGATTTTTCAACAGCCAGCATATAGGCTACAAGTTTTCTTGCTACGGCCAGGGTCGCTCTATTCTTGTTTCCCTTTCTCAATTCCCTTTCATGAATTTCAGCCAATTGAGGATTCCAATGTGGTGCAAGTTTTGCCGCCTCAACCAGAACAGTTTGCAAATGTTTATTTCGTTTTTTGGATATCGGACCACGACTTTCTTTGCCGCCAGATTCTTTTTGAGCCGCGCAAAGGCCACAATAACTAACTGCCTGACGTACTGCTCCAAATCGCTCTACCTCACCGACTTCCAACACCCAGGTTAAAGCCGTCACCTCTCCAACCCCACCAATTGTTTGCAGCCGGGTTACCCGTTCTCAGATCAGCGGGTTTTCTTTTAGCACCCGTACGAGCTTTTTTTGAATATTAGTAAAAATCTCCAGATTTGACCTGCTAAGTTATAACATTTCTGAGACGGATGATGAGACATGCTCAATGGTGTCCATTAATTCACAGAAAATAGCGTTTGCCATGTAGCTTTTTTTTGTTGTATTCAGCACCCGACCTCCATTAAAAGTCCAGAGATTTTATTTTTAGTTTGGGTTGCTGTTCTGACTATGTGGTTTCTGTATCTTAAAATTCTTCTTAATTCTCGCAACTCGCTCGGAGCCATATAACATTCCGGTAACAGATCAACTCTGAGAAGGTCACATATTTTCTGGGCATCAGATAGATCGTTTTTCTTTTTAGCTGCTGTAATCGCTTTGAGCATTTCAGGATGAGCGACCTTAATATCATCGGCATAAGGTTTTATGAAGTCATAAATCCAGCCGGTAAACATTGTTGCTTCCATTGCAACCGTCCAGGGCGGGGGAAGTTGCTCCATCCATTCTTCCAATGCCGGCCTGGTTGCAGATATCACTCCATTCCCAAGAAGTGTTCCATCGCCTGCTTTAATACAATAAGCGATAATTTTTTTGTGGATATCTAAACCAATGTAATGCATACTCATTATGACCTCCTTGTGGTAATTGATTCTGGATGACTCAGGTTATTCCAGCCGCTTTCTAAAGCCATCATGCCGCTTGGAGGTCTTTTTTGTAAAGAGAATCTGCCGATTTAAAATTCATTTTCCCTATGGTAAGATACCATTACCAGCTCCGAGGATAGGGCAATGCTGGGAAGCAACCTGAGCGCCGTAGCTGGTGACGGAGACATGGGGGGTGATATACAGTCAATTGCGTATTGCCCCTCTCCCATGTTTCTGTCCATAATGCGTTAAATCCCGGGGGGTTAGGGGCTGGCCCCCAAATTAAAATCGGGTATTATTCCTTGCCTAACTTATGCATTCAAACACCATACTTAATTATTAAACTATAGGACACCCACAAAGTAGACATAAAATTAGTTATAAGCCATATTAAATTTAAATAAAATCCAGGAAAAAAATTATTGAATTAAAGAAAGTACCCTTGTCAAGGGTATTGGTCTGAGTACAATAGGCAGGTAAGTACCAGGATTTTTCTTGATTTATTGTAGTCGAACGATTACAATAAATGCATGTATAAATTGAAGTGGACAGCAAATTTTGAGAATTGGGTAAATCGTTTGCGGGATAGGTCAACTCGCATCAGATTACTTCGTCGTTTAGAAAAAGTTCAACGCGGACTATTGGGTGATGTTAGTTCTGTAGGAGATGGTGTATTTGAAATGCGTGAATTTTTTGGCCCCGGTTGGAGGATGTATTACATTCAACTTGGTGATCAGCTTATAATTATGCTCGGAGGAGGAAATAAAAGTAGCCAATCCGATGATATAAAAGCTGCAAAGTTGTTAGCTGTTCAGATAAAGGAGGAAAACAATGTCCAATAAATTGAAAATCGATAACATGCTTGAATTTGATATGGCTCAACAGCTTAAGAATGAGGAAGATATTATTGAATATTTGCAGCAAGTGCTTGAAGAAAATGATGGTTCGGAATTGGCTGCTGCATTGGGGCATATTGCCAAGTCGCGGGGTATGAGTGAAATTGCAAAAGCTAGCGGCATTAAGAGAGAGTCCTTATATAAGGCACTGAGACCTCAAAGTCATCCTCGTTTTGACACCATACAAAGAGTTTGCAAGGCACTGGGAGTTCGGTTAACCGTGGAAAAAGTACATGCAGAACTATAATTCCGGGGACATCTATGATAAGTTTTGTCAAGGGGAAAATGTAGATTTCCCTTCACTTTTTAAAGACATTCTCCAAAAGCGTTAAATGGCCCATTGCATTAACTCCTGATCTTTTTAATCTATTTCATTTAAGTGCCAAGAGTTCGGGGGGTAGAGTAGAGCACTGATTCGGCCGGTTTCTTCAGCCCTTTTTATATTCGAGACGCCTTGCCGCACGCGGCTACTACGTGTTCCAAAGGCCTTGCATCCTCAGTGCTCCCTCATCAAACCGTGCATACGGTTCTCCCGTACACGGCTTTCCGATGTTCTTCATTGTAAGGCTTGCGCCCTTTTCCACTTTGCGTAAGTTGGGATTCTATACAAATACAACTTGTTGTACAGAAAATCTGTAGAAAACCGTTTATACCCATTTGTCCTGGTACGAACTTTATGCCGTACGCATAAATGCTTACGGACCCTTTCTTCGGTAAACCATTTGACCCGAGCCATCACTTTCGTGCTGTGCTGGTAGTGAAAGTAAGCTGACCAGCCTTGGGTCGCATAGTTGATCTCATCAATCAAGTCCGGCACCGATACCGGTGTTCTTCGGCGGTGAGTTAACCTTTTCACCGTTGCCTTGATGCGCTCTTCCGAGCGTTTGGATGGCTCAGTGTGTGGGTACCACTTCCCGCTTCGGGGGCTGCGTCTCATTTGAAATCGGAACCCAAGGAAATCAAAGCTATCTTGATAGGCATTGATTATCTTGGTTTCTGATCATTGAGCCTGAGTTCGCATCTATCCAGAACCATCTTCACCATTTTGTATCGGTGCGTCTATTTTACCTTTACAGAGTATCACAAGTCGAGTAGCCCGAGGGAACCACCCCCTCAGGCCCTCACAGAACCGGACGTGAACGTCTCCG
>NZ_CM001488.1:16548-271548 GCF_000233695.2 Desulfobacter postgatei 2ac9
AATTGTGCATTAGATTTTTGAGAATAGGTGTTGATGATCAAATAGCTCTAATAACCGTACTTTTTCACCATACTCTGGTGGTCTACCCGGGCTTTTTTTGAGGTATCTGTGCTTCGAAATAGGCCACACAGTTCTTTTTGGCTCTTATAATCAACGTAATCAGTGGCGATTGATACTGTACAGAGAACACCGAACCGGCCAGTTTGAAGAGATCGGCACTGGGGGAAAAAAGCGTCCAGAGTAAGGACGCTGCGGATATTATGCTTCATCGCAAAATTTAGCGCCATTTGAATAATCCTGTTTCCCAGCGTATTTCTGGTTTCCTCAGAGCAGTTCCCATCATTTACGTGAATGAGTCCTTGATGGATTTTAAGAGATAACGGTATACAAAAAGGAGAAGCCATAGATCCAATCAGCATTCCTATGGCCCCCCAGCAATGACCACGGAAATAGGATGGCTTGCTTTGGGTTTCTGAATGTTGATGCCCGAAAGAAATGGATAAATGCATGGTAGCCAGTTGTGTTCAGGCCCCAGAATCGACAAAACGATGTAACACCAATCATTTCAGATGCTCCGATAAACCCAAGAACTACCATACAAAACATGAGCCAGGTAATATTTCTTGAAAAAGCATTGCGGAAAAATCGTAGAGTCTGATAAATATATTTGAGAATTTTGGGTCCTTTTTTGTTTGAATTTGGTTGTTCAAGGCGTTAAAAGGCCTAAAATGCTCTTTCCATTTTTAAATGTCACTTTTTTTTGAAAAAGCTTACGACTCTCGAGTATATAACAGGATTAAAAAATTCAAAATTGTATTTTTTCATTTGATTTTTACGCCATAAAACGGTATTTCCGTTAAGCAATTTTAGTTACTGCAGAAACAACGGTTTTCCTGCAACTAAGAGATAAAATGAAAAGATGGAAATAAAAGCAAAAATATTGATGCGGACACCCTCCTTATGAAGTCGATTGAAGAAACTTCTCTGTTATACGAAATCAGCCAATCATTAAACCAGCACATGGACATGAAAAAATCCCTGTTCAAGGTTTTAAGTGTTCTGTCTGAATCACTGAATCTTGTCCGAGGAATCATTTTTCTGACAAATACTGAAACCGGCGAAATCCGCATTGAAATGGCCCACGGCATTTCCGAAGACAAAACCAAACAGATCAAATACCTGCCCGGGGAAGGTATCATCGGTAAAGTGATCCAGACCGGTAAACCTGCCGTGGTGCCAAGAATCAGTGAAGAACCACTGTTTCTGGATAAAACCCATTCCAGGAATCTTACCCAGGGGCAGGATTACTCCTTTATTTGCGTACCCATAAAAAAAGATAGTCGCGTGGTCGGTGCCATCAGTGCGGACCGCCCCTATGAAGGCAAACGCTCCCTTGAAAATGGCGAAAAACTGCTCGCCGTGGTGGCAACCATGGTTGCCCATCACGTCATCAACATTGAAACCATCCGGGTGGAAAAAGAGCAGTTGAAAACCGAGAACCTCCGGCTGAAATCAGAGCTGGAGAACAAGTACAGTTTTTCCAATATAATCGGCAATTCCAACAAGATGCGTGAAGTACTCCAGATGATCTCCCAGGTATCCTCCTCTTCGGCAACCGTATTGATCCGCGGTGAAAGCGGCACGGGCAAGGAGCTGGTGGCCAATTCCATCCATTACAACTCAGAGCGCAACCAGAATCCCTTTATCAAGATCAACTGCGCGGCTATTCCGGAAAATCTCATTGAAAGCGAGCTGTTCGGCCATGAAAAAGGGGCATTTACCGGCGCATCCTTCACAAAAAAAGGTAAATTTGAGGTCGCCAATACAGGTACCATTTTTCTGGACGAGATCGGCAACATGGATCTCGGTGCCCAGGTAAAGCTTTTACGGGTACTCCAGGAAAAGGAATTTGAGCGGGTGGGCGGGTACAAGCCCATCAAGACGGATGTCAGGATCGTGGCCGCCACCAACGCCAATCTGGAGGAGATGGTCCAGCAGGGTAGATTCAGGGACGACCTCTATTTCCGGCTCAATGTATTTCCCATTTACATCCCCAGCCTTCGCATGCGGAAAACAGACATTATTCTTCTGGCCGATCATTTTCTGGAAAAATACATAAAGGCGCATGGCAAGGAGATTAAACGCATCACTACGCCGGCCATTGACATGATGATGGAATACCATTGGCCGGGCAATGTCCGGGAGCTTGAAAACTGCATTGAACGGGCTGTTATTCTATGCAACGAAGGCGCCATTCACTCCTACCACCTGCCGGCAACCCTTCAGACCGGAACCAGGTCCAAAACCCTTCCCTTGTCGCTTGAAGATGCCGTGGCAAGCCTTGAAAAGGAAATCCTTATGGATGCCCTGAAAAATACCCGGGGCAATATTAACAAGGCTGCCAAATTGATCAACATCACCGTAAGAAAATTTTCTTATAAGGCTGCCCGGTATAATCTCAATTATAAAGATTACCGATAGTGCCCGCCCGAAAACCGCAAATTTTGCCGATGACGGTGTTGGATGCAGATTTTGTAAGCGGTGTATGAACCACACCTTTTTAAGCCTATCGGGGTGTTGTATAGTTTTCCAGCAAGTTTTTATCCACGTTTTGTGGCATCAAAGCTTTAAATTCGTCTTCCGTCATGGCTTCCGGTAAATTTTCAAAAAGAAATTTGAGGTACCAATAAGGTTCAAGTCCATTGGCCTTGGCGGTTTCGATTAGGCTGTAAATGCAGGCACTGGCCCTGGCGCCTTCGGATGTACACGAAAATAACCAATTTTTTCTACCGACCACAAAGGGTCTTATTGCATTTTCAACCACATTATTGTCGGGCATTACCAGACCACTTTCCGTATACAGGACCAGCCGATGCCATTGATTAAGGGTGTAGTTGATGGCTTTGCCAAGAAGGCTTTTGGGGGGCACCTTCTCAACTTGAGCATCCAACCATTTTTTAAATTCATCAAGGATAGGCAAGGCTTGTTCCTGCCTTTTCCGGTAAAGTCCATCAGCAGACAAACCAAGTTCTTTGGCCTCTCTCTCTATTTTGTATAATTTGCTGATGTACTTCAGGGGCTTTGCCGGAGATTCCTGTCGGTTTGCCGTCTTTATTCCCGGCAGCTTTGACCACCTCCATGAACTTTCGACGTGCGTGTATCCAGCAGGCAACATGAATGATTCCCTCAATATGATCAAGAAAGTCATATGCGCCATAACCATCCGTTTGGACAATACCCTGATAGCCGTTCAAAAAATTACGGGCAACATCCCCGGATCGAGTTGGGTGATACTGGAACAGAATAATGGGATTGTCCGGTGTTCCTCCTTTGAACACCCACATATAGCATTTTGACCGTTTCGGTTCTTTCAGAACTTGGACAGTTGTTTCATCAATATTGATCACTGGACCGTTAAGGATTTCACCCTTCATGAATTCCAGCAGGATCTCACAGCCCTGGGCCACTTTTATTGCCCAATTGCACATATTTGATCTGTGAATGTCTACTCCAATTCGGTGAAACTGTTTTTCCTGCCGGTAGAAAGGCAAGGCATCTGCAAATTTGGCGGTCAGGATATGAGCCAGAAGTCCTGGGGTTGCAATGCTTTTGGGGATCATTTGTTCCGGCATTCTGGCAATGGACACTGTCGGGCCGTCATCTTCAACACCTTCACAGTTTTTACATGCGTATTTATAACGGATATTCTTGATCACTCTCATCTGTGCCGGAATAATCTCAAGCTGTTCAGATTCTTCCTGGCCACAACGCGATTTCATGCAACCACAGCCACATGTTTTTTCTTCCTCGCTCAGATCGTGGATCACTTCAACCCGTGGAAGGTTTGCAGGCAAAGGCTTGCGCCCTGTTTTTTTCCCCTTATGGGCAGGCACACTGATTTCTTCGGGCTCGTCGTCTAATATGGGAGTATCCGGTTCAAAAGTATCGAAAAGGGAGCGTTGACCGTCATCCTTATTAATTTTTTCTGTCTTTTTGCCAAAAAGTCGGTCCAGAAGGCTTTTAATCTGCTCGTTGAGAATTTTTATTTCGGCTTTATAATTGTGTTCTCTGTCTGAAAAATCACTGACAAAAGAAGCCATTATTTCTTTTAATTTCTCAACGTCATTTATGTTCGCAAAAGCCTCTTGATTCATGCGTTGTATATACCATAACCACCCGGTTTTTGACAGTTTTTTCTTCAAAAAACAGCCGTAATATTTTAATGGCTTATGTGCTTTTTCCTGATGAATTGAGAGCCCGTCCATTAGCCAGGAAAGTTCTTTTGCGCCAATGGTTAAAATCTCATTTTTTGACTTGGGCCATTGAAAACAATCCTTTTCCAGCCTCTTGTGCCAGAGACAGAATCCATTACGATCCCAATACAGGATTTTCAATATATTCTGTTTCCGATTACAGAATACAAACATGTGTCCTGAGAATGGATCTAAATTCAATGTTTCACTCACAAGTATGGATAACCCATCAATGGATTTACGCATATCAGTGCTCCCAAGTGCAATATGAATTTTTAAATTCTGGGTGGGAGAAAACATCAGCACCTCCCCAATACTTGGAGTACCTGGGCCAGGGTTGTCTGGGAAAATCCATCCGGTATTTCGATCTGAAATCGGTTATCTATATTCAGCCTTAATCCTTTTTGCTCAGAAAGGTTTAGAACCTGGGTGCTTTGTGTTGAAGGGAGCTGAACGAATTCTGGAAAAAGGGTCTGGTTTTTGAATTTGCTTTTCCAGTATGTAAACTGGTTGGGCCTTAAGTCATGTTGCCTACAGTATGCATTCTGTGACATGCCGGATTCAGACCATTGTTTAATATGGTGCTTCCAGAATTGGGTGCGCTTTTGATTTTTCTTGTTTGCTTTTGACATATGATGAACCTCCGCTAATTAAAAGATGGCTCATCTTCTCATGGCACGCTAACGATTTGTAGATGGGGTTTGCTAACCGCTTACCAGATTTTAATCCTCAAAATAATTTTTGTATTCATCTTGATTTCCTCTTGGAGGCCTCCTGAGTTAACCGGGAGCCAATCCCCCCCATTATGGTATCTATATTCGCCCAAGCTAATTCAAAGCGGTATTCAATAACAGAAGTAGCCAACGCCTTCAATAACGAGCTTAACAGCGTTTATAGATACCATGATTGCTTTCTTATTGTGTAGGTTGAGTTTGACTAACTTTCATCTATAAATTAACCTGTTATCGTTTCCAACTCTGAAAAGAAAAGATAGCAACGATATTACTATCGTTGCTAATAAATCCGTGCTTCAAAATTTTGAGAGAGCGGCTGGGGAATGGAAAAAATGGCCAAGGGAGGGTAGATGAGCTTCCTGGTATAGTTTTCTAATTGAGAAGAGGACTGATTTGAGAATAAGCCCTTGTTATGCGCTCATCAGCATATCGTTGGCCTTTCCAATTTTTGAATTCTTTTAATACTTCCTGTTCATTAGGGAGTATCCCTACATTTTTTAGCGCCTGATTGCAATAAATGACCGTACCGGTTATCTCCATTGAGTCAAAAGAGAAATCCCCGTTAACAGCCTTTTTAAAAGCATCCAATCGATCAGATATTGAATCGACCGTACCTTGATCTATATCTTCATCCAACTTAAAAGTATCGTTGATAATATATTCATTCCCATTTACTGACAATTCTTCCCATAGTAGAAGCCCCCCTAACTCAACCTTCAGTTCAGAAGAGTATGGTCCATAATTATATGGCTCAAATTTGTATGTGAGTGGCGTACCAGTTTCTTTTAAAAAATGAACTATTTTTTGAATGTTTATTTTTGTTAGAGGGATTCTTTTTTGCTTCATCAAAGAAAGGACATGTTTTAATAGTGCTTTTTTCATTTATTCCTCCTTAATTATTATGCATCGTTTAATTCTGAAAAAAATGTAAAAGCTTTCTTGCTTAATTCAAGGGCTGTCTCTTTATGTTCTTTCAAGGCGTAAATTCTAAAAATTTCTATTGGCTTTCCAAGTTGGCTCAATATATTGGAGTAATCCATAATGTTTCCTGGTTCTGGTCTGTCATTGATAATTAACCCAAGAGGGAATTTATCATCACCTTCATCATCTCTTTTTTGCAACAGTTTTGAAACAGTTAATGTTTTTTCAAACCGGAAAAAATCGTGTTCTTCCTTTAAACCGTTGTCTTTCAAATCTCTGAGAATGCTTTTGTACGGAAGAAAATTATCCCCCCCAATCGTTTTGATATGATCAAAAACTGGAAGAAGATGTTCCTGACGCATTAACATTTTTGCCCAGATATTTCCATCACTTTTATAATCAGTTTTAATCATTTCAAAAATACTATAATCATCAAATAGTTCGAATTGTTCAAAATCCAAGGAATTAATATTATTGTTTTCATCGAATATGACAAATTCAGGAAAGCGGTTTTCCCCTTTTAGATGTTCAATATACTTCTTAAGAGCAATATCATAGCCAGAACGTGTTCTGTGATATGGAACTTGAAGATTATAATGATAGCGCGCCATTAGAAACGCTTCAACAAGATAAATATTCTTTTCTTCGATACATAACTGGGGTTGTCCATTTTTGTTTTCTTTTAGGAAAAACGACTGAATGTATCGTTTATAGTCATATTCTCCGTATTTCACTCCACAAGTATAAGAATCTCTGAGAAGATAATCTGCCCGGTCCGCATCCAATTGTCCCGAAACAATATTCTTCAAAATAAAATATTCAGCTAAAGGCTTATCATCAAGTAGCATAGCGACTATTTTGGTGTCGATTCCTCTTTCTTCAATCGCTTCCTTGATCGGAGGGTAATGTTTAATGATATGTTGTCCTAATTGTTCATGAGAAGCTTTCTGTTGAAGAATTAGCTTCTCAGCTGCGTGTGAAAAGGGAAGATGACCAATATCATGTAATAATGTTGCAAACCTCAGGATTTGAAGCTTTTTGGCAATATCACCTATAGGGTCACCTGCCTCTTTTGACAAAAGGCCATGGTCACTATGTCTGTAAATATTTAAAAAAATTTCTGTTGCAACTTGCAACACCCCCATAGAGTGGGTAAATCTTGAATGCTCTGCGGAAGGATAAACATATTTGGTCAGTGCAAGTTGATGCACCCTTCTCAGTCTTTGAAAAATTGGGGTATCAATAATTTTGAGTTCTGAATCATTCAGCTCGATGAATCCATAGATTGGATCTCTAAATTTATGCTTCCTCTCCCCAAATTTTTTTAAAAGATCCATAGGCGCAGTATATTGAATTTTAGGTTTAAAAATTATGTTACCAAACTAATGTGGAAATCACATACTATTGAAAAGACCAATTATCAAGACTAAGGTGAAAATATTTTATAGCATGGGGGCATCTGGTAAACTTTGTAAAAAAGTTAGCGAGATTTAAGCCGCCTTATTCACATTTATTTTCGCATCAAAGAAAGTAACATATTGAAGTTCAAAGAGGAGAGCATTCTGTCTATTTAAGCTCGCCCGGACTTATCCGAAAGCAGCATTGAATAACAGAAGCATTGTGGGGTGGAAACCGTTAAAAATTAAGAGATCGTATCATGCGAGGGGGGCGTTGTCATGAAAATGGAAAATTATATCCCCGCCATTGCCGGCAGTGTTATCCTTATCACCTTGTTTTTGGGCTGGCTGGTTTCGCCCTTAGGATGCCCTTTATTTTTTTAACCACGGAAATCACAGAAGGCATGGAAGATAGAATTCTGTGATTTCTGTGTCTTCCGTGGTTAAACTGTTTTTCACAGGCCGGGCCGGCCCACGGCTGTTATTCCATGGACTCGGCAACGGTCACGGTTCTCTCCCCCAGCATGTTTACATAGGACGCCATTTCATTGTCGTACCATCCATAAATGACTGCCTGGGTGACCTGGATGGCGCAGACACGATCCTTGATATTTTCCAGCACATCTTTGTCAATGCCCTGCATGTGCTTGGGATTAATGGAAAGGCAGGCCGTGCGGGTATGGGTTTCATGACCCTCAATGACTGCCGCGGCCCTGGGAGTACCAATGATATCCGAGGAGACGTTCTGTTTCTCTGTAAAGATCAGATAACCGTCGGACTGTTTTTGGGCCGTGTCTTGATAGATCTGGTTGATCAGGTCCCTTCTGACCGGGGGCTTATCCAGTTCTTCCTGCAGGTTGATGACCAGAATGATCAAAGATCCGGTGGCGGTGGGGATACGCACGGACTCGGCAATGAAACCGATATTGGCCATTTCCGGGATAACCTGCTGCAATGCCTTGGCCGCACCTGTGGTGGTTAAAATGATGTTATTCATGATGGACCGGTTTTTTCTCAGATCGGTTTTTCCGGCTTGGGGCAGACGGTCCAGTACTTGCTGTGAGCCAGTGGCCGCATGAACCGTGGCCATGGATGCGGAGAGCAAACGATCCACGCCAAACGCATCCATCAATGGCTTGATCATGTGGGCAAGACAAGTGGTGGTGCAGGATGCATTGGAAATCAGACAGTGGCGCACAGGGTTAAAATCTTTATCGTTGATGCCCATGACCGTGGTGACGGCATCATCGGGAATCACGGCACCTTGTTTGAGTTTAAAGGGTGCAGAGGCAATGACTTTCCTGGCCCCTGCCTCCAGGTGTCCGCGGATGGATCCCTTTGGCGCATCTGATTCGAGATTGGGATCAAGAAACTGGCCCGTGGTATCCACCACCAGCTCCACATTATTCTGCGCCCATGCGATATCTTTTGGATTGCGGTCTGTGGAAAGGATTTTTACTTTTACCCCATTCACCATAAACGTGCCGGAACCGGGATCCACATCCGTGATAACGGGTTCTGCCCTAAAGCCGTGTATAAATGCCTCCAGACGACCGTATGTGGAATCCCGTTCAATGTAATGGATGAGATCATCCATGCCGGTGCCGACCTCTCTGCCCACATTGATGACGATTTCGTTAAAAAATTTTCTGCCGGCATGGTGCCATAACGTCAGCTTTCCAATTCTTCCAAGTCCGTTAATGCCCAGGATCTTTGATCTCTCTGTACTCATATTTCCTGCCTTTTATTAGATTGAGGTTAAATGGTTGCTGATTTTCATCTGTCCCTGGTAGACGATGCCTTTATGGCCGTCCAGACTGATGAAATCCCCTGTATTCATTTTTACACCATTGAGCTCACAAAAGCCCGTCTCTTCGTTGCAGACCAGATTTTTACACCCCACCACACAGGTTTTGTCAAGATTGTATGCCACCACGGCAGCGTGGGAAGTCAGTCCCCCTCTGGCGGTTAAAATGCCGTCTGCCGCATCAATCTCCAGGATATCGTCGGGCACGGTGTCATTGCGAATCAAAATCAGGCTGCTGTCGGGATCCTGCCGTCTGAAGCCGTCGATCTCTTCGAGGGAAAATACGATTCTGCCGCTCATGGCACCTCCGGACACACCGATTCCCTGGCCTAATTGGATTTTTTCAAGCTTGTCCGGCGCAGCATCAAACCGTTTGACTTTTTTTCTATCCCGTAAAGACAGGTCCCTGGCCTGGAGAATAAACACATCTTCAGCCTTTTGCCCCTGAAAGGCAAATTCCATCTCCTGGGGATTCCACCCTTCCTCGTAAATCAACTGCAGGACAATGGCTTTCAACTTTTTATAAACCAGAGGAAACCGCTCCTCTAAACTGATTTTTTCGTCCCTGCCTTCCATCTCCCTTTGAAGTTCGGATATGGGCAGGGTTTTCACTAAACCCGATACCACATCTTCCCCCTGGTTGCCAATGGTAAAATCCCCCCACAGGCGGATCGCGTCTCCGGGCAGTTTGGGGCTGTGGGTAAACACCACCCCGGACCCGGATTCCCTGGATTGGTTGCCGAATACCATGGTCTGAACCGTCGCAGCCGTACCCCAGTCATCGGAGATCCCCATGATATTGCGGTAACTTTTGGCCCGTTTGGAGTTCCAGGACGCAAACACCTTTTTAATGGACAAAAATAACTGGTCCATGGGAGATTCCACTAATTTGATGCCCTGTTCCAGTAAAAGCTGCTTGTACGCCATGGCCACGTCGCGCATCTGCTCTCCTGTAAAGTACCGTTTGAAGGGGATGTCGGCCTTTTCCTTATGGTTTTTGATGATGTCGTCAAACCGGTCTCTCTGGATGCCGTAAACCATGCCATAGGCCTGGATAAATCTGCGGTACGAGTCCCATGCAAACCAGGGGTTTCCCGACTTTTCCGCCAGACTTTCGGCAATTTGTTCATTAATGCCTACGTTTAAAAATGAATCCAGCATCCCGGGCTGTGAAATGGACGATCCCGAGCGGACAGAGAGCAGCAAAGGATTTTCCGGGTCCCCGAATTTTTTACCTTCGGTCGTTTCAAGCTGCTCAAGCATATCGGCCACCAGCTGCTGGAAATTCTTTGATGCCGGAATGTAGTTGTCAATGAGATCCAGACACTTGAACACCTCGGTGGTGATGATGAACCCGTTGGGGACTTTAATCCCCAGGCGCTTAAGTTCGATCAGGTTCAACCCCTTATTTCCCAGATAGATGATATTGTTGCTGAACAGTTCCCCGGCGTCAATGGAGCAGATCGCTGCCTTTGGGTCGTAGTTGAGAAGGGTTGACAGTTCTTTCTGGGTCAGCCGTTCGGATTGGCGGAACAGGGTATTTAAAATCCGGTTTAAAAATACATCCAGCTGCTGGAGCCCAAGGGATGTGGCAATTCTGTCCCGGAAAAAAATATCCGCCACCCGCTGGTCCAGTTTTTTTGCCATTTTGACAGCGGTCGGTGTGTTGGGCATATTGGCCCCTGAACCGAATCCTTCCGGCTGGTATTTTTCAAGTATATTTTCCCGGCCGATACGGTTGTCCAGATTGCTCAGATTCAGGGAGTGCAGGTTGTTGAAATGGTCGTTTACCGCATCGGCAACCGCCCTGGTAAATCCCTTGAAAATGTCCAGGTACTGGGTAAATGAGCAGGTGGTGATATTAATGGCGTATTTTAAGAATTCCAGCTGGGTATCCAGCTTGTTGGATACAATGCCGTCCAGGGCCAGGGCCTGGCGGAAAAGCTTAAGAACGGCAAAGATCTTCACAAAGGTGGGTTTGGTGATCAATCGCAGGTCAATGCTGTTGATCAAATTCTCAAACAGTACATTGATAATGCTTTCAAGTCTTAAAGTCATGCCCAGGGCATCAAATTTGGCTTCACTGTATGACCCGTACATGGACGGGATGTCAACGGCAATGTGACGCTTGTGGTAAATGGATTCGTTTACGGTAAATTTTTCCTTGGACAAAATAATGTTTTTCAGCTCCGCCATATAGGACAAAAGTCCCCCGATCCTGCTTTCCAGATCGGTCTCTTCAAGGGCATGGAGGATGCTCTTGGGGTCGGGCAGGCCCTGGGATATATGGGAATTGACATAGTTTGCAAGATCCAGGTTTTCCATGCCGTATTTTTCATTGAGCAGGGCGTAGAACCGGATCATCAGTTTAACCCGTTCCCTGTCCAGATCTGTCGCGTTTTCTGCCTTGTCAATGATGGCCTCAATGTCGGCTTTGCGGACGCCAAGCAAATCAGCCGGTGTGTGCAGCTTATTGCGGGCCAGGGTGCGGAACACGGCATGGGGACCGTCAATGTATTTTCCGCAGGTTGAGATCTCATCATAGATGGACGGGGGCAGATAGGGTTTAAGCGGTGTTTTATCCAGGGTTTTCCAGAACATCATCACTTCCCGGATAAAGTCCACGATCCTTGATGAGCTTTCCACATGGGATTGTTTGCGCAGGAAATGGACCAGCCGGTCCCTGCGGAAAACCAATTCATCCAGGCGGGTGGAAATATCCCGAAGCTCCCCTTCTGCACCGATCTCATTGAAAAAGGTGGGAAGCAGCCGGGCCAGTTGTTTGACCAGATTATACACCGGTGCGATGTCGGCATTTAAGAATGTGGTAATATCCCGGGGGAACAGATCCGTATCCCGGATAAACACGCCGCCCACGGCCAGTGAGGTGATCAATGCGGAGAGCAGGCGTTTGGATTTTTTCGGGTGCCTGGCCACCAGGGTTAGAAATACCCGGATATTTTTCACATGGGCCACATTGCATTTGATCTGCCAGTCTTCTCCGGTTCCTGAGATATCCGGGAACTGAAATCCATGGTCCACGGCCCGGTCAATGAAATGGTTGATCAGCTCAATTTCGTCGGTATTGTATACGGCATCCCCGATTTTATGAATGCATTCCAGCACGGTTTCCGGATACCGTCCCTTGTGCTCTTTGAGCAGGGCAAAGGTCTGGTCAACAATGACGATGTCTTTTTTATAATCCCCCCGTTCTCCGATCAGGGTGATCAGGGTGCGGTGAATATCTCCCAACGCTTCCCTGTGTATGATGGAAAGCCCGGGTGAATGAATAATATAGAATAGAAAGGTCAGTTTAACATATTTTCCATAGATTTTTTCCGGGGCAAAAGAAAAAATCTGCCGGGGGATCTCCCTGAACCGTTTGATATGGTCCCTGTGTCCGGTCAGTTCCATTAAAGCGGACATGGTTTTCATGTCATCGGCCGGAAGGGTTTTTATCTGCGCCAGGGTCTGTTGCTCTTTTTGAATCTTTTCCCGGGATATCGGGTTTAAAAGCGTGAGCATATCCGGTCCGCCGCGCCACTCATCTATATTGTTTTTCATCCAGGCCACAGGGTCTTCCTGGCAGAGCCAGAATTCAAAAGAGACCTCAAAAAAGCGAATTAAAAATCTATTTAAGGCAGATCGTAAATTTGGGTCGTCAGGGAGTGCCTTTTTTTGGATCATCAGCCTGACCATGACGTCCGGCTGGTAATAGGCGTTGACAAAGAATAAGAAATCAGACTCCTTGAGGGCTAAAATACGGTCAATTTCTTGGGTCAGTGTTCGATTGAATACATGAAGGCCTTGTGCACCGGATTTGGCGATATAATGCAAAACCTGCATGAGATTGTCTGCGGCACTGGATTTGATTTCAGGATCCGATATGGATTCAAATGCCGTGTTAAAAATATCACAAAGCAAATCAAGCGCCTTTGGTCCATTGGGCTCACTGCCGTACAAATGAAAATGGTGAAGGGAAAAATGCCGGGACTCGGTGACAATGAAGGCCCAGTTCCGGTAGGGATGGGACAGTTCCTTTAAAAAGGTTTCCAGGCGGTTGACAATACCCACATATCCTTTAAAAAAGTCAAGAAGCAGAAGATACCGTTCATCAATGGTGACGTCTGCCCGGGTATCTGAAAGGTTGACTTCAAGGGCTTTTGATTTCACAGAAATGACCTCTTTATTCTTTATTAAATGGTGGAAAAAGCTTTTTTTAAATTAAAATACGTTAGTCTATCATGGCCGCGCAGGTTTGTAACCTAAGTTTTAAATCTCTGCCTTGACACAGGTTCCGGCTTGCTTATCTTAACCGACTCTTATAATATAAGATCACTATCTATCGAAACCGTATTCAATTGAAAATTAAAATCTAAACCGGTTTTTTTAAATCTGGTGAACATTTAATGTGAGGAGTAAGAAACATGAATAATGATCCGTCTCAATTTACACTGTACAGCGGCGGGCACAGAGGCGCTGAAGCCGAATTTGGAAAACTTGCAGAGAAATACGGCGTCAAGGAGGTGAATTTTTCCTTTGAGGGCCATACGATTGAAAGGGATACAGGCATACGGATGCTGAACCAGGAGGCGCTTGAAAAAGGGAATATCTCAATGGATATTGTCTCGGCCCGTCTGGGCAGATCCTTTTCAAAAGGCAATAAAATCAGAAAGGTTATCCAGTCCATTTTTCATATGGTCAATAACGGATACCAGGTTTTTGCCGTGGGGTGGATCCTGCCGGACAAGACCGTTAAGGGCGGCACCGGATGGGGTGTGGAGTTGGGCAAACTGTTCAACCGTCCGGTTTTTGTCTATGAACAGGACAGGAAGGCCTGGTTTTCCTGGGTGAATAATGAATGGCAGATGGCCACCCCCGTGATTCATCATAAAAACTTTGCAGGAACAGGTACCCGGAATCTTACCGACGATGCTGCCGCTGCAATGCAGGACCTATTCGAGCGCAGTTTCAAATAGCGTGTGTATGGCAGAAAAATTTGTAATACTGATTGCAAATTTTTCTGCGCTTTGCACCTGGGCAACTTTATCTAAACGGGAGATTAGATATTGTGGCTCATTTTAAATCCTGTCCTAAAATTGCGACCAAAAACAGGACAGAGAATTCATGTGCAATGGTCAAGAAGCCTGAAAAATAGGGAAAGACCAGGAAGCCGAATTAATGGCCTCCCCCCAAATCCGTTATAATCAGGATTTTGCAAGCACAACGTTTTGTATATCGGTATCAATTTTTTTTCGGTAGCGGGTGATGGCCGATTCGTTGGACATAATCATATCCAGCTGACGGGTGTGCATGATCAGATACCCAAGGATGTTTAACCGCTCCGTCATAAAGTCCATTTCATATCCCTCGACCCTTGCCACAAGGCTGTCTTCACGGACTTCGACCCTGAAAAGGTGTTCAGTCAGGATATCTGCAATAAACTGGATGCGCCTGATCCGGCGACGTGTATCTGCAGCGCCGCCTTTAAACCGGAAGCTGATATAGTTTTCTAAAGCCCTTTCACTGACCAGGGCTTCGGTGATGGAAAAATGGTACCCCAGGCGGGAGGAAAAACTGCAGAAATTCTTTGAAATCATAAAATAATTACGTTCCGTATAGGCCGACTTCATGCCGGGTTCCAGTGCCCTGTTTGTCGTGGACTGGAACATCACGGCCGCCAACCCCTTATGGTCAATGGGCGGCGGGCCTGCCCAGGGAACAGCGATGATTCCGTCCCAGAGGGCCATCATGGGGATGGATGATATATTTTCCAGCCGGATGTACTTATCATGGGTATCTTCTTTAAACCCGTCATCCAGGTTTAAAATCCACCATTGCATGGGGACTTTATAGAAGAGCTGTTTACTGGACCGTTCCGAAAAATCATGATCCTTGCCGAAACTGAACATTTCCTCCACGGATTTTTCATGGGCAAACCGGGTGATATCATGAAGGGTTCTGCAATTTTCCGGCTTGAAATCAGGAGAATACGGATCAAGGAGATTGAGCGGAACAACATACCTGCTGAGGCGAAGAAGGATATTGTAGACCGGACCTATCTCAAAGCTGGTCTTTCCAGTCATCACCTCCTGAGCCGGGAGATCTATTTTCCCTTTGTAGATACACACCCGGCTGCTGTCCACCGTAATCTCATCACCGGTTTTCAGTAACGTGCAAACGTTTTTAATTCCGAATATGGCCGGGACATTGAATTCTCTTGCCACATTGGCCAAGTGGCCGGCAAAGGTACCATGCTCGCTAAGGATCGCAGATGCCTTATTGAGCAGCGAGGCCCAGATCGGCAAGGCCTGGCTGACAACGAGGATTCCATGATTCGGAAAATTCGACATATTGTCCGGACTGTTCAGGATGAATACTTCACCACTGACAGCGCCCGGAAAGATGGTCGTCCCGCCTGAGGCCAGAATATTTCTTCCTGCCTCCTGAACAGTGTCTTCCGGAATGTTATGCCTGTGGGCTTCCATCTGCTGAAGCGGTCGGGATTGAAGGATATAAATGCTTCCGGACTGATCAATGGCCCATTCAACATCCTGAGGCGATCCGTAATATCCTTCAATCCGGATGGCCAGGTCTGTCAGCTCCAATATCTCTGCATCACTGATGGAAGGCTGATCCTTAGTTTCATTGGTATTTTCAAAACGGCAGACCCCGGTGTCAGCATTACACAGAAAGCGAGTTCCTTTTTCCTTAATGTCTTTAAATGAAATCCGTGGGGACAAATCCCGGGTAACCGTAAAAAGATCACAGTCCACACTTCCGTCAACAACAGCCTTGGGAAGCCCCCATGATGAGTTGATAAATATTGAATCATCCCCTGCATCAAGCGGATTCCGGGTGTACATCACACCACCTGAACGTGCATCCACCATGCTGATACAACCCGCACTCATGAAGATGTCCTCATCACGGATCCCTTTGTTAAGGCGGTAAGTGATGGCTGTGAAGCTGTATTTACTTGCAATGACATCTTTGTATTTTTGTGAGAGCTCCTCCTTGCGGACATTGAGTTCAGACCGATATTGTCCGGCAAAAGAATTTGCGGCGGAATCCTCTCCCATGGCACTGCTCCTGAGGGCGACAGAAAATGACCTTGAGCCCATTTCCAGCTCAAGGTCATGATAAGCCTTATGAATTTCGTTTTCAAGAATCTCGGGAAGGGGGGATTCAATGATCAGTTTCTGAATATCTTTGCTTAAGGCAAAAAGAGCGTCCATATCCGTTATATCGGTAGAAACAAATCGCCGGTTAATCTCGGTTTGAAGAGAGTTATGTTCCAGGAAATAGTCATAAGCCCTAGCGGTAATGGTAAAACCGGGAGGCACCTTCAGTTTGACAAGATTTAGAATTTCTCCGAGGTTTGCCATTTTACTGCCCACCAGATCTGTCTTGGTAAGGTCTATAGACGATATCGGGATAATGAACCGTTCATCTTTACTTTCTTTTTTTTGCTCAATAATCTGTTCGATGTTCAGGCAGATGTCATCAAACTGTTTATAAAGTGCGTTATATTTTCCACCACTGAGCTGTTCCAGATTTTTAAGCAGCCGAAGAAGACTTACCGTAATGGCAGTGCTTTTGCTCCTAATAAACGAGGTGCCAAAAGGCCTCTTGAGTGAAAGGGCCTGTTCGATTTCCGTCATGATCTCCAATGCCCTGTTGTTGGCATTCAAAAGCATTTTGAAATGATGATACCGTTCCTGAAATTCTACTCTCAGGGTTTCGGCATCCGGCCCCGTGTCAGGTGGTCCGGGTTTTGAAAAAAAATTTTTGAAAAAAGAGATAAGTTTTTTCATTGGCTTTGTGGTTTCCGGTGCCGATCACGCGATCGGCACCGGAAACTTTTACAGTGTCATTGGGGGCAGGAAGACAGAATCAATGCCCGATCTGCAATCCCCAACCTTCAAAGATAAACAGGATGGCGTAGCCGTACCACAGCGTATACACCACGTAAAAAACAAGCGAAAACATCACTGTCCCCAGTTTGTTGTTCATGCTTTCCGGTACAATTTTATAATAATTATAGGCGCATTCAACCGCCCGTGTCATGACCGTATAAACCGTCTTGCCATTGTCAAACTGCTCCTGTTTGTCAAAATTCTTTTTCATGGCTTTCAGACTGGTCCACCAGTCAAACAGAACCTTTCTGCCTTCAATCCCGTATTTTTCCTGGAGAACATCCCCCTTGTTATGGAATAAGGCATCGGAATCCTCAAGGCAATTCAGCAGGATATTACCAAAATCTCCAGTGACGTTTAATTTCTCCGCGTCTTCAGTGACCGTTGCACCGGCTTTACTGAAAAGGGCTGCGCTTTCCGTTGCCAATTCAGCTGAATCATAGGAAAGTTTTACAGTAATCTCTTTCCCGGTCTCGGATTTACCAATAGTCTCTTTGATTGAAGGGATATAATAAGCAGATCCCTTGGAGATGGAATTAAAAAGATTGTCCAGATAGTCCAAACCGTTCTTTCCGTTGAGAAGCGGCATGAAAAACATGACCAATACAATCAGAAAGACCGCCATCAAACCGATACCCCCGGCTAACTCCTTTTTATTGGCTGCCATGATAGTTAAACCTCCTCACCTTTTAATTTTTTGATGTTCATTACAAATGTGCCGATAACCCAGATTGCAAATATGGAAATGATAATGAAAAAGAGATATGTTCCAATGGTATCAAGCACAGCCGTAGTTTCTTTTGGGATCTTGATTAGACCGATGGATGACAGTTTTGACGGGAGCGCAAAACCCCGGTTGACAAATCCGGCAAGCACCGACAGTGCATAAAAACCACGGATCGTAATCCCTTTGACAACCTTGGTAGACAAGGCACCTATCTGTATGCCCAGCAATGACCCCAGAAGCATTCCCATAGCAAGGGTATAAAAAATAAAACCATAAATGGCGTACTGGCCGATGGACGAATAACCGGCTGTAAAAATAATCTGGAAAATATCCGTACCTACGGTTGTCATGGAGGAGACACCCAGCACGTATACAAAGATGGGGAAGGTCAGAAAGCCGCCGCCCACGCCCATGATGGCTGCGGCGAGTCCGACAAAGAACCCGCTTGCTATCAGAAACCAGGAAGAGATCCGGCGGCCGCCAGGGATCAGTCCTTCATCAAAGCTTACCATGGGCGGAATACTCATGCTCTGAAGTTTCATAGGAAGACTGCCCATTTCGGAGCCTTCGTCTTTGCCGCCGTGGGCAGAGCCGCCCCCGCCCGGAGCCTTTCTGGCTTTTAAATAATCCATGAGGGCATAGGAGCCCAGTGCGCCCAGCATAATGACGTAGATGGTCGTGATAAAGGCATCACTGATGACGGGGTTGAAATCATATAACACCCGGTTGATCCATCCGCCCAGGGTTGCACCGCCAATGGAACCGATCAGAAAGATCAGGGCAATGGAGACGGAAATATTCCCCAGTTTCTTATGGAGAACGCTTCCCATGATGGCTTTGGCAAAAATGTGGAACAGGTCGGTTCCCACTGCCAGAATACCTTTAACCCCGACGCTCATCAGGGCCGGGGCAATGATGAACCCACCTCCTGCTCCGATACAACCCGTTATCAGACCGGCACAGAGCCCGACACCAATGGAGGCCAGAAAAATTTTCATGGTGAAGAAAGATGGACTGTAGGCGTTTTTTCCACCAAGATACTCGGGAAGCCCTCCCACAAGCTGATCCGCAAACACAGTGCCGCCGATAAGTATCGGGATTAGAAGCAATCCCAATACCATCATCCGTTTCCGGCTTCTCAGGATGGTATTGGCTGTGGAAATTTCCCACTCTGCGTGGGCCCGGGATCCATGATACAGGAACCGGCCAAAGTTTTTAAAAAACATCATTTATGAACTCTCCTTTTGTTTATTGTTGTAATAATCAATATTCTCAATTGATCATCTTATTTTTCAATTTGGTTTCCTGAAGGGATTTATTTTTGTAAGCATCAATAATCTTATAATACAATTCGTCGAAATCAACGGGTTTGACCATGTAGTCAAACGCACCGTTGTCCATACCTGCCCTGGCTGCATCCAGCATGGCATGGCCTGTAAGCATGATGACCTCAATGAGCGGCCAGCGGGATTTGATCTCTTCCAGAACCTTGATTCCGCTCCTATGGCCCGGAATCTGGACATCCAGCACCACCACATCGAAATTCCCCTCTGAAATGCGTTCAATTGCCTGTTCCCCGTCAGGCACTCCTGAAGCATCAATATGCCTTTTTCTGAACCGCTTGATAATGATATCCAGAAATCCGGCTTCATCATCCACAAAAAGTACGTTCATTTTGCCTGCCTATCCTCAAATCAAATCAATGTTTCAAAATGCGCATCTGAAAGATGAATTCAGACACCATCAAATCGATAGCAATAAAAATAGCAATAAATATGCCTCGGAACTGTAACCAAAAAAAGTAAAAAACCTGTTTAAAATTTAGATAGTTATAAACAAAAAGGAGTTTTGTATGGGAATGGGTGCCTGTCCGTTTTTTTTACACTTTGTAAATAAACCAGAGCCAACCGGCCAAGAGCCAGTACCAGAATCGGTTCGGGCATATTTCTTTAGTCCGGACGGTCCAGGCGAAAATACTTTCATAAAAAAAAAAAACTGGTATATTATCCGCATGCAGCCGTTAAGAACCTTTCCTTACATTCCCTTGAAAATACCTCGGTATAAGATATTGAAAAGGCTGGGGTATCAGCGCCGTCAAAATGAAATCTCACAACGGATGATGTCCGAGGTGGACAAATGGATCACCTATGCGGCAGACCATATCCATCTCAAGGCCACGGCCTGCATCCGGGACATACAGATTGATCACGCGAACGGAACCGTTGCTTTAGAGCGATCCGATACGGTGTTTGAAAGCGCCGGGTTTAGCCGGTTTCTGGGGAAGGCCGACCAGTTGCTCATGATGGGCATTACCGGCGGTCAGGCGGTTGCCGATGAGATTAAACAGCTCCAGGAAGATAAAAAGATGACCGGAGCCGTGATCGTGGATGCTGCGGCATCTGAAATTGTCGATGAAGGGTTTGACTGGCTGATGGCATTGTTCAACAAAGAGCTGGTCAGGGAAAGAAAGGCATTGAAATTAAAACGGTTTTCTGCCGGTTATGGGGATTTTGACATCCGGTTCCAGGCAGATGTATATCATATTCTTAAAATGGAAACGCTTGGGGTGGCCATAACGGAAACCTGTATCCTGGTGCCGGAAAAAAGCGTTACCGCTTTTTGCGGTATATCAAAAGTGACGGGGGAGTAGAGACGACATGGGGGAAAAAGACAAAAGCATACTGGACATTATTAATAAACGAATTCTTATCCTGGACGGTGCCACCGGCACCGAGATGCAAAAACGCGGCCTGCCCCCGGGGGTCAGCCCGGAACTGTGGTCCATGGAAAATCCCGAGGTCTCGGCCGACATCTACCGCGCCTATGCCCGGGCGGGTTCAGATATGCTTTACACCTGCACTTTTGGCGGCACCCCATGGAAGCTTGAAGAGTTCGGCGCTGCAGATAAAACAGAGCAGATCAACTGCAAGATTGCACAAAATGCGGTAAAAGTGGCGGATGAACTGTCGGAACGGGAAGGCATTCGCCCATTGATCGTCGGCGATATCGGCCCCTGCGGCCGGTTTATCATGCCCTTTGGGGATCTTGATTTTGAACAGGCCGTTTTGGGGTTTAAACGCCAGGTCAGGGGGTTGATTGACGGCGGCGTAGATCTTTTTGTCATCGAAACCCAGATTGATATCCAGGAGAGCCGGGCCGCCCTGCTTGCGGTCAAAGAGATTTGCGGCGGGTTTACCATGGTCTCCATGACCTTTGATGAAACCGGGCACAGCTTAAACGGCACCACCCCCGAGGCCATGGCCGTCACCCTTGAAAGTTTAGGGGCTGATGTGGTGGGCGTCAACTGCTCCACCGGTCCCAAAGAGATGCTTGACATCATCCGGCGTATTCGAAAGATGGTACAGATTCCGGTGATGGCCAAACCCAATGCGGGGATGCCCGTCATAAAAGACAATGAAACGGTTTTTCCCATGGCTGCCGATGAGTTCAGCACCTTCGCCAAGCCCTTTGCCGAAGCCGGCGTCAATATCATGGGGGGCTGCTGCGGCACCACGCCTACGCATATAGCCAAACTGGCCCAAAGCATGGAAGGGCTTGTGCCTTTGGAAAGAAAGCCTGTGGAAACGGCCATGCTCTCCTCGGCGACCCAGGCGCTGATTACAGGTTCAAACAGCACCATCAGAATTATCGGTGAACGCATCAACCCCACCGGGAAAAAGATTCTGCAAGGGGAGCTGAAAGCGGGGAACATGGCCTATGTGCGCAACCTGGCCCGGGACCAGGCCGCGGCCGGGGCTGACCTGCTTGATATCAACGCGGGTATGCCCGGGATTGATGAAAAACAGACCTTATTAGATATCATTTCAAGTGTGGTGCCGGTGGTCAGTCTCCCCCTGGTCATTGACTCCTCGGACCCGGATGTTGTGGAAGCTGCCGTACGCTATTACCCGGGCCGGGCGTTGATCAACTCAATTTCAGCTGAAAAAGAGAAACTTGAACGTCTTCTGCCCGTGGCAGCCAAATATGGAGCCATGTTCATCGTGCTGCCCCTGGCCGACAATGAATTGCCGGACAAGGCAGAGCGAAGAAAAGAGTTGGTCATGGAGATTGCCGAACGGGCTGCAGCCTATGGGTACAAAAATAAAGACCTGGTTGTGGACGGACTGGTCATGACCGTATCCAGCAATCCCCAGGCCGCCAAAGAGACCCTTGCAACCGTCAGATGGGCCTCCCAACAGGGGTTCGGCACGGTTCTCGGGTTGTCCAACATCTCCTTTGGCCTGCCTGAACGCGGGTGGGTGAATGCCTCCTTTTTTGCCATGGCTGCCGGTGCCGGGCTCTCCTGGGCCATTGCCAACCCTTCCCATGAGCTTTTGATGGATACCAAAGCGGCCTCGGATGTTTTAACCGGCCGGGACCGGGATGCCCTGTCATATATCCAGCGATTTGCCAAAGATAAAAACACGGAAAAGAAAAAAGAGACAACCGCGAAAAAGAAAACGGATCTGCCCGTGGAAGACCAGATTGTTGAAGCGGTGATCGAGGGCCGACGGGAGGATATTGAACGGCTTTGTAATCAAGCCCTTGAAATGGGAATTGCCCCGTCCGAACTGCTGGAAAAAAAGATGATCCCGGCCATCATGACCGTAGGGGAATACTATGATGCAAGAAAGTATTTCCTTCCACAGCTCATCGCGAGTGCCGAGACTATGCAAAATGGGTTTGCCGTTCTTGAACCCGCACTTCAGGCGTCAGGTTCCAATAAAAAAAAAGGCACCCTGGTCTTTGCCACGGTCCAGGGCGATATCCACGACATCGGAAAAAACATCGTGGTGCTGATGCTTAGAAATTTCGGGTTTGATGTGATTGATCTGGGCAAGGATGTTACGGCCGAAAAGATCGTTGCGGCGGCCCAGACCCACAAGGCCGATCTTATCGGGCTGTCAGCCCTGATGACCACCACCATGGTGCGCATGCCCGAGGTCATTGCCCTGGCAAAGGAGAACGGGCTTGGGTGCAAGGTCATGGTGGGCGGCGCCGTGGTGACCCGGGAGTGGGCCGAATCCATCGGCGCGGAATATTCCTCCGATGGGGTGGAAGCGGTCAATGTGGCGGCCCGGATCTGCATGGACAAGGGATAGTGCATACCCAATGCTGGATCTGTCTCACACGCCGGGCACACAGAGACAACTCTTCAAAAAAAAGAGTCTCATTGATCTTTTGAAGACAGATTAATATATGGAATACAGATCCGACAGTTACCTGACCCCGGTTGGAAATTCAACGGACCCTGTATGCCAAAATTACGTGGCGCTTTTAAAATGATCAAAAAGACGGCGAGCGTCATGCTCGTAATGGTTTTCATGGGTCTGCACTTGATGTCCGGTGTGGGCGCGGCCCAGGATTGGACCGGGCGTCTGAGCGTGTCAGAATATAAACTTCGAGCGGCCTACCTCTATAATTTCAGCAAGTTCATACGTTGGCCGGAATCTGCCTTTGAAAGTAAAGACGCTGCATTGGTCATCGGGCTTCTGGGGGAGGATGTGCCCATGGAAATTGGAGAATTGTTGAATTCAAAGCGCATCGGCTCTCGTCCCATTGAGGTAAGGCAGTATCGAACCGGGGAGAGCATGGATGACTGCCACCTGCTTTATCTGGAATCGAGCCAGAACTGGATGCCTGTTCTCAGAACACTGAAATCGTCAAGGGTTATTACGGTGGGGGATGCCCCGTCCTTTGCGGACGACAACGGTGCCATACAACTGGTCACCATACGGCAGCGGCTGCGGTTCATCATCAATTTGAAAGCCCCGGGTTTCGCCGGCGTCGAGCTTGATTCCCGGCTCTTGTCCCTGGCCCTGGAAATAAAACAATAGGGGGGAGCGATGAATATCTGGCTGAAAAAAACGTCCATTAAAAGCAAACTTAATATTGTAATTTTAGGCGCCTGTTCCGCAGTGCTTTTTCTGACCGTTCTAATTGTATTTGCCACCCAGTGGTTCCTTTACAAACGCAACGCAATGGAAGAACTTAGCAGTCTGGCCCACATTGTGGGGGATAACAGCGCCGCCGCCCTGATGTTCGAAGATCGTCAGGTATTGGGTAAGAGCCTTGAATCCCTGGGTCAACGATCGTCACTTTACCAGTCTGCCTTTTATCGCATCGACGGTACAATGATTGTGGAACTTTCCTATACCCTTAAACCTCATGATCCCCGCTCATTGAACATCCCCTCATTTCCAAAAAATCATTTTAAAACCAATGAAACGATGAGCTGGGTTGAAACGCATCAACTGAACATACTCCACCCCATCATCCTGGATGGGGAGAAAATTGCATTTTTATTTCTCCAGGCGGGCATGGAGGAATTGTATCGTCTCCTGGTTGAATGGGTGGGATATCTGGCCTTGGCTGCTTTTGCAGGTATGGTTTTTGCCGGCGTAATGGCCGGCCGCCTGCAACGCATATTTACCGTACCTGTAATTAGGCTGACCCAAGCGGTCAGACAAATTTCGGAAGAAAAGGATTACAGCCTCCGGGTGGCGCGTGATACCGAGGACGAATTAGGGGAGTTGGCAGCCGGATTCAACCGGATGTTGGAAAAAATCGAGGAACGGGATATTCATCTTGAAGATCAAGTCCGGGACAGAACCGTAAAGCTCCAAAAGGCTATGGAAAGGGCAGTGACCCTGGCGCATCAGGCCCAGGCCGCCAACCGAAGCAAATCCATGTTTCTGGCCAATATGAGCCATGAGATCAGAACCCCGATGAACGGCGTGCTGGGCATGGTGGAACTGCTGATGGACACCCCGTTGACCCGGGATCAAAAAAAACTTATAAATACCATAAAGGTATCCGGGGACTCCTTGCTGCTCATCATCAACGATATTCTTGATTTTACCAAAATTGAAGCCGGAAAACTGACACTTGAATCAAGGCCCTGCAACCTTGAAAGCCTGGTCAGAGAGACCGTGGACATCATCGCAGGCCAGGCCGAAAGCAAGGGATTAACGCTGATTGTAGACATCGGGCAACTGGGTTCTCCTTTTGTGAATGCCGATCCTTTAAGGATACGCCAGGTTCTTTTAAATCTGTTTTCCAATGCCCTTAAATTCACCAGTAAAGGAACAATACGGGTCCGGGTCCAGACCCTGGAAGAGAAAAACGCCTTCACGAAGGTCGGTTTTGCGGTTAAGGATACTGGAATCGGGATGGAAAAAGATGTCTGTGACCGGTTGTTCAAACCCTTTACCCAGGCAGACGAATCCACCACCCGGGAGTTCGGAGGTACCGGACTGGGCCTTGCCATTTCCAAGCAACTGGTGGAATTGATGGGTGGCCGGATTTCATGTGAAAGCCGATCCGGTATCGGCAGTGAATTCATGTTTCAGCTTGAGTTGGAGAAAGTATCGCAAGAGAGTGTGGCCCCAGTTAAATTCTCAAGTGAAACCGATTCCATAATGCCGAACCCGGTTGTGTACGACCGGCGCTCTGAAATAGAAGTCCTTCCGGAAAAAGCACCTCTGGTGTTGGTGGTGGAGGATAATACCATTAATCAGGAAGTTTCTTCCGGAATTTTGAAGAACCTTGGCTGCAGGGTGGATCTGGCCCCAAATGGTGAAAAGGCACTGGCTGCCGTGAAGGATAAATCTTACGATATAATTTTTATGGACTGCCAGATGCCGGTCATGGACGGATATGATACCACCCGCAGAATCAGGGCCATGGGTAGCATCTCCAGGAGCGGCGGCGAGTTGCCGGTTATCGCACTGACAGCCCACGCCCTGGCCGGAGATCGGGTGAAATGTATCAAAGCCGGTATGGACGATCATTTGGCAAAACCCTTCAGCAAATTCCAAATGGCGACGGTTTTGAGTCGGTGGCTGCCTGAATGGCAGGACAGCGTTATAGATCAGCCAGCGGTGGAGGAAGATCATACCGATGCTGAGCCCAACGAAGATGGGATTTGCACGGCGGCCCTGGATGTGATCCGTGGTATGCAGCCCCCGGGTGCGGATGATATTCTCACCAAGATTATCAAAATATTTTTAAGGGACGCTGCTGAACGGACACAAAAAATATCCCTTGCCATGGTGGATGGAGATATGAAATCTATCAGGGACCATGCACATTACATGAAATCCAGCAGCGGGAACCTTGGTGCTGTTCATCTATCGTCCTTATATAAAAAACTGGAGGAAAACACCCGGAAAACCGATAATTTAGAACGTTTATCCCAAATCATAACGGAAATCGGGTCGGCCCTTGACCAGGCAGTGAGTCAATTAAAGGAATATATGGTGGAGACATGAATATGAACCAACACGGGGACAATGATAACCAGAATCTTGAAGCGTCTGAAAACCCTTTGATTTTGGCGGTTGACGACGACGAAGCCATACGGATGCTCATGAAGGCTGCCTTAGACGGACATGGGTTCCGGGTGGAGGTTATGGAAAACGGCCTCAAGGCTGTTGACGCTTTTGAAAAATTGAATCCCCATGCAATGCTCATGGATGTGAACATGCCTGAAATGGATGGGTTTACAGCCTGCAAAGCCATTCGCTCTCTACCCAATGGAAAGCATGTGCCTATTTTAATGATGACGGGCCTGGATGACATGGAATCCATTGACCGGACGTTTACCGTCGGGGCCACGGATTTCATCAGCAAACCCATTAACTGGGCGATTCTCAAATATCGTATCAAATACATGCTCAGGGCAAGCGCAGCTTTTAATGACGTGATCCTGCAGCAGAAACAGATCCAGGAATTGGCCTATTATGACCACCTCACAGGCCTTGCCAACCGGACCATGTTCCGGGAGAACCTGATACGGGAAGTCGCAAACTGTGGAGAGGGCGAATTGCTTGGCGTGCTGTTCCTGGATCTTGACCGGTTCAAGCTGATAAATGACAGTCTCGGGCACAAGGCCGGCGATATGCTGCTCCGGCAGGTGGCGGAACGGATTAAAACCTGTATCCGGAGTACTGACGGGCTGGCATGGTTAAAAAATGATGGAAAGCAGGTGATGATTTCACGCCTGGGTGGCGATGAGTTTACAGTACTCCTCCCAAACCTCAAAGTGCCTGACAATGCAGGTTTGGTGGCTAAGCGAATAAATGAAAACCTCTGCCGGGCCTTTGATATTGACGACCACGAAGTGTTCATCTCTTCCAGTATCGGCATCAGTCTGTTTCCCCTGGACGGTAACGATGCCGAGTCCTTGATCACCAATGCTGATTTGGCCATGTATCATGCCAAGGAAATCGGAGGAAACCGGTTTCAATTTTTCGAGCAGGCGCTGAATATTCAGGCAAAGAAACGGCTGGAGTTTGAAAACGATTTAAGAAAAGCGGTAATCAGAGATGAAATTACCCTTTTTTACCAGCCTCAGGTCTCTTTGCTGGATGGTAGAATCATTGGTGCCGAAGCCTTGAGTCGGTGGCATAATCCCCGGATGGGCAATGTTTCTCCGGCTGAATTTATTCCGGCCATAGAAGAGATGGGACTGGTCATCCCCTTTACCGACTGGGTAATCCGGGAAGCCGGCCGCCGGCTACTGGAATGGTATGACCAGGGGATTAAGGCGATCCGGATAGCGGTGAATATTTCAAGCAAGCATTTTGTTGAGCAGGAAATTCCGGACAAAATAATTAAAATGCTCAAAGCGTATAACCTGCCCTCTTCATGCCTGGAGGTGGAGCTCACCGAAAGTGTGATGGCCGCTCAAGGCTCCCAAACCCTGGACATACTTAATCGGCTCAAAGAGATCGGACTGACCATTTCCGTGGATGATTTCGGAACGGGTTATTCATCCTTGAGCTATTTGAAAACCTTTCCCGTTGATGTGGTAAAAATAGATAGATTTTTCATAAAAGACATTTTAACGGGGAAAAAAGACGAATCCATTGTTAAAGCCATGATATCCATGGCCCACAGCATGGATATGAAGGTGGTGGCCGAAGGCATTGAAACCCGGGAGCAACTTGCGCTACTGCATCGCATGGGATGCGACTACGGCCAAGGGTTCCTGTTCAGTCCGGCGGTTACCCGGGATGAATTTACCAGCATGTTGAAAGCGAAAAAACGGTTTCTGCCCTGATATTTTTCTCTGGATTCCGCTTTTTAAGGGTTATAGTAAACCATGCACAAAATCAGAATAAAATAAAGGTGATAGCATGTCAGAATTTAAGATTGTTTTATCTGGATTATTTCATTTAAAACATTGTTTTGTTCTTTTATCTTTTTTGACGCTTTGCCCATGTCAGGCCTTGGCCGCACCGAAAGATATTTTTGAACTGACCATGGAAGAGTTAATGGATATTGAAGTCACCTCGGTGGCAAAAAAAAGCCAGAATCTTTCAAACAGTGCCACGGCCATCCATGTCATCACCAACGAGGATATAAAACGGTCTGGGGTGACCAATATTCCGGACGCCCTGCGCATGGTACCCGGGATTAACGTGGCAAGGCTTGATTCCAACAAATGGGCGGTGAGCGCCAGGGGGTTTGCCGGGCGTTTTGCCAATGCGCTGCTGGTCCTCATAGACGGAAGAAGTGTTTATACCCCTACCTTTTCAGGGGTTTACTGGGAAGTTAACGATGTGCTGCTGGAGGATGTGGACCGGATTGAGGTGATCCGGGGGCCCGGGGCCACTGTCTGGGGGGCCAATGCGGTGAACGGGGTCATCAATATCATCACCAAACATGCCGGCGATACCCAGGGGGGATATGTCGCCCTTGGTTCCGGAAACCATGAAAATGTAATTTCAAGCGTCAGGTACGGGGATGCGCTGGGGCAAGATACCTTCTGGCGGTTCTATGCAAAACATCAAAGCAGAGATGAATTCACCCTGGAGACCGGATCTGATGCGGATGATGCCTGGACCAAAACCCAAGCCGGATTCCGGCTGGATTCCATGCTCTCAAGTAAAGACAGCCTAACCCTCCAGGGGGATATCTATGAGGCCGACATTGATCAGACCCTGCTGCTGGCCGACTTGATCCCGCCAACTTACCTGACGTCCACGCCTGTGGAAACAGATACCAAGGGATGGAATCTTTTATCCCGGTGGAAGCGAACCATTTCCCCGGATTCTGATTTCACCCTTCAGGTTTATTATGACGGAAAAAATCAGGCCGAGGATATCAATGAATCAGACCGTGACACCTTTGACATTGATGCCACCCACCGGTTTGGTTTAGGGATGTGGAACGATATTGTCTGGGGAATCCGGTACCGGTATACCCGGGACCGGTTTGTTGAGTCATATATCGTTTCCATATATCCCACGGAAGAAGAAGATCATCTTTTCAGCGGCTTTATTCAGGATGAAATATCCCTGGCCGACGATGCCGTGAAGCTGACCCTGGGGTCAAAAATCGAACACAACGAATACAGCAATATGGAGATTCAGCCCAGCATCAGAGCCCTGTGGGCGGTGAACAATGAACATAAAATCTGGGGAGCGGTCTCCCGGGCGGTAAGGACCCCCAGCCGGTTCGAGTCCGATGGAGAAATTAAAAATGCTGCCTTTAACTCGATGATCCAGTTTTTTGGGATTAGACAATGTCACAATATTGGGAAATGTAAAGGCTGGTCAAGTCGATGGTATAATACCAACTATTCCAGCTGATATCTCACCCATCGGTTGGCCAGCCTCCACTGAGCAGAATAAAATAAGTTTTACTTGAATACAAGGGTTCCATTGCGATATATGCTTCATTTCTGCAAATAATAAATGAGGCGGATGTGTTAATAGAGAAGCTGTTGCCGTTTGTTGAAAATTATACCGAGTCACTGAATACTGAGTTAACAGAGTCTTCCCCTGGGATGACCTTAAGTAAATCACAAAAATTCTGGCTGGGTTTCTGCATCACTGGAATCATTTTAACCAACAGCATCAATTGGACTGCTTTTTCCCGTATCAGCATAGGACGGTATAAAAAAACAGCACTTTCCTGGATGTTTCGCCATTCTAAAATTGCTTGGGAGCATCTGTTCCACTTCAGTCTCAAAATTATTTTCAAAGTATATGGTATCACCAAAGGCGTTGTCAGTATTGATGATTCCGATAAAAAGCGCAGTAAATGCACAACAAAAATTTTTGGCGTCAACAAAATAAAAGACAAATCAACAGGCGGTTTTTGCATGGGGCAAAGTTTGGTATTTTTGGTATTGGTAACACCGAAAATAACCATTCCAATAGGCTACGCCTTTCATGTTCCTGATCCAAAAATCAGCGAATGGGTCAAGGAGGATAAAAGGTTAAAAAAGGCTGGAGTACCAAAATCAAAACGCTCGAAAAAGCCGGTGCGATCAGATGAATATCCAACTATTTCAAGTATTTCTATAGCTCTTTTAAAAACCTTTGTACAGCAACACCCTGAAATAAAAATAGAAGCAATTGTTGCAGATGCCTTGTATGGTAATGCTGAGTTCATGGATGAAGCTTCAAAAATTGCAGGAAGCGCTCAAGTCATTAGTCAAATAAGGTACAATCAAAATATTTCATTCAAAAACAGTAAAAAATCAGTGGAAAAATATTTTGAAAATATTCAACCGATTCAAAAAACCATACATATACGCGGAGGCAAAGGGGTTGTTGTACTTATTAAAAGTGCCAGAATACATGTGTGTGCCCATAGAAAAAAACGATTTGTCATTGCAATAAAATACACTGGAGAAGAGGACTATCGGTACCTTGTCGCTTCGGACCTGACCTGGCGATATGCTGATATAATAGATGCTTTTACACTCAGATGGTTAGTAGAGGTTTTTATTCAAGACCACAAGGGTAATGAAGGGTGGGGAAATTTGACCAAACAACCTGGTAAAGATGGGTCTTACAGAAGTTTGACCCTGAGCCTGTTGGTTGATCATTGTCTCCTCCTTCATCCGGACCAAGTGGCCTCGATAAATAACAAACTGCCCGCAAAAACTGTTGGCAGCCTATGTGATATCGTCAAAGTTGACAGCATCTTATCCTTTGTCGAACAAATCATTCACAGTGATGACCCAGAATCCCATTTCAAGCAGATCTCGGTATTTTTAAAAGAGCATTTTGTAAAGTCAAATGATTCCAAAAAACACATGAATCTAAAACCTTGGGGAAATTATCAATCCTCCCCATCATTAAAATATAAAGCATTCTGTTAACATGGGGATAATAACTGGTAGATACGTTCCATGTCAATTTTTAAAAACTGGATCATCGAGTTTAACACATCCCGGCTCGGTCTCACCCCGCCACCGGGACTTCCTCTTACCGTTGTCGCCCAGGGAAACGACGACTACGATTCTGAAGAAGTGACAGCCTATGAGCTGGGGTATAGATTTATCCCGGTCGATTCATTTTCAATGGATCTGGCAGTGTTTTTCAACGATTACGACGATCTGAGAACCGGGCAGTTAAATCGAGTTTTCACAGGCAGCGGGTTTACCCAATATACAACCCTTACCAATGAGGGTTCCGCAGAAACCTACGGGGTGGAATTGTCGTTAAAATACAGGTACTCTGATTTTTTCCAAGGGCACCTTGCTTATAGTCTTCTTGAAAACAAAGTAGAAGTATACGACAGTTTCGGTTTTCCCCATCATCAAATTTCGCTGCAGGGTGATTTTGCCGTCTCAAAAACCATGCAGCTCAATCTTTGGTTCCGTTTTGTGGATGATATGGATGCCCTGTATTCCTTTGATACCGACAAGACCTATGAAGTCGATAGTTACCTGACCATGGATATCCGGTTTGCCTGGCAGATTCTGCCTGACCTGGAGTTCTCTGTGGTGGGCCAGAATCTATTGAGAGGGGACCACGTGGAATTTGTACAGGAATCTTTTTCCGCTCCGGTTGAAGCGGGGCCGTCCGCTTATTGCAAATTGACTTATCGCTTTTAGGGAATTATCACGGAGCATCCTATGGATATGCAACAAACATTATATCAATTTTGGCTAAGTGCTTGACCATCCCTGCAAACACATATAACGGCGTGGATTATGACACACCTTCATTCCAGGATTCCACCCTCTGGGTCGCAAATGATAAAATGATCAATTCATTCCTTAATATTATATCCGATTCGGCTGCAGAAGGTGTCGTTCGATCACAAGAGCGTGTAGAGATACCAAGGTTGCATCCCCTGCTTTATCTCAGAAGTGGGGAGGATATCAAGGGATGAAAGAATCTGTCAGATCCCAACGGTGAAATCGGTTCTTGCGATTACCTGCCCGCTATTGTTGACAACGTCCACACGCCATGATCCGGCATGCGCGGGTTTGTTCAATGGAAATATATAAGAGTGCCTGGACCGGCTTTTCATTGGGCAGATCCGGTTTTTCAACATCAGTGAATGGGTGTTGAGCCGTGGACGCAGGATTTTTTGGGGAGGCGGTCTCAAATTTTTCCGGGGTGGATGAGGGGTCTGTCAGCGCACGTTCGGGAATCGTGTGGTAGACCATGAAGGTGATGTCTGATTCTTTTACATTCTGGAAAGTTAGTTGACAAAGATTTGAAAAAGTTTGAACCGATTTAAAGAGGCGGAGAACTGCCCATGCCTGATGTACAAGGGGATAGGATAGCTGGTCTTATGCAGGCACAGAAGATGCAACAATTGAATTATTGAATAAAAAAGAGAGTGGAAGGAAGGTTCTCATGCCTAATAGACCAAGAATTCTTATTGTCACCCCGGAGGTGACTTATCTGCCGGAAGAAATGGGATCATGCGCAGGCTATTCGGCCAAGGCCGGCGGCCTGGCCGATGTATCAGCGGCTCTGATCAGTGCCCTGTTCGATCTGAACAGCGATGTCCATGTAGCCATACCGGATTACCGTTCCATCTATCATGATTATTCCACCGAAAAGCATGACCGGGAGGTGGAAAAAATCAGGCAATGCCTGAATGAGGAGCGGATTCATTTTGCCGCGGACCGGGCGTTTCTTTATAAAGAAAAAGTATATTCCGCCAGTTATAAGACAAATTTAAAGGTATCCCTGGCATTTCAGCGGGAGGTGATCAATAATATCATCCCCAGAGTAAAACCGGACATTATCCACTGCAACGACTGGATGACAGGCCTGATCCCGGCCATGGCAAGGCAGTATGGCATTCCCTGCCTGTTTTCTATTCACAATATCCATACCATGACCTCCACCCTGGCCGAGATAGAGGACCGGGGGATTGATGCTGCTTCCTTCTGGCAATGGCTTTATTTTAAACGGATGCCTGAAAGTTATGAGGAGAGCCGGGAATCCAACCGGGTGGATTTTCTTTGCTCAGGCGTGTTTTCAGCCCATTATGTCAATACGGTCAGTCCGGCGTTTTTGCAGGAAATCGTGGAAAACCGGCATCCTTTTGTGGAACCCGGGCTTCAGGCCGAACTGACCCACAAATGGAAGGCTGGCTGTGCCACGGGTATTTTGAATGCGCCGGAACCGGAATTCAACCCGGCAGTGGATGAAATGATCCGGTTTAATTACGGGCCGAAAAATCACCGCAGGATGAAACAGAAAAACAAGGCCTTTCTCCAGAAAACCGTCGGCCTTGAACAAAATCCGGATGCGCCTTTGTTTTTCTGGCCATCCCGTCTGGACCCGGTCCAAAAAGGATGCCAGCTGCTGGCCCATATCATGTACGAAACCATAGAACGCTACTGGGATACCGGGATCCAGATCGTCTCCGTGGCAGACGGGGAATATTATAAACACTTCAAAGATATTGCCGGATTCCATGATTTAAGGCATCGAATAGGCGTTTTGAGTTTTGATGAACAACTCTCCCACCAGGCATTTGCCGGAAGTGATTTTGTTTTCATGCCCTCTTCCTTTGAACCCTGCGGCCTTCCCCAGATCATCGGCGCCATTTACGGCACCCTGCCCATTGTATTTGACACCGGCGGCCTCCATGACACGGTAAGACCCCTTGACCTGGAAAATTCCAGCGGCAACGGTTTTATTTTCAGCGTATATGATACCCAGGGACTGAACTGGGCTGTGGATCGGGCCATGGACTTTTTTGCCCTTAATCCCGATGAAAGGGAAGTCCAGATCCGGCGGATCATGATTGAGTCGGTCACGGAATTCAACCACAGCCGCTGTGCCGAAAGCTATATCAGCCTGTATGAGAAAATGCTTGAAAGACCCTTCATTGTCAGCTAATTAAAATGACTTATGACATAACACGCCGCCATTGAAGGGTGAAAACTCAAGATCTTTGATTTTGAACATGAAAGCCTCAGGGTTAAATTCATGGTCTCCGGCATTTTTGCGGTCCGTGAAATAGTCTTCCAAGGTCTGACGGATCACGTCAAAGGCAATTTCGTCCCATGGGATATTGGATTGGGAAAACAGACGAACATCAGTGCTTTCCGTTGTAGGGCCAAAGTCCTGGGATAATAGTTCAGCAATAAACATCATGTAAATCTGGTCCACAAAAAGGATATTGAACATCCTGTAGGGCGATAAAATTCGAACCTGGGCCCGGGTCTCCTCCAATGTCTCACGTACTGCACCCTGCTGGACGGATTCCTCATTTTCAAGATATCCGGCAGGAAGGGTCCAGCACCCTTTTCGGGGGTCGATATTGCGTTTGCACATTAAAATCCTGTCCTGGAAAACAGGAATCGTGCCCACAACCATTTTGGGATTTTCATAGTGAATATGGCCGCATGAGGAACACACCGCGCGGACATGGTCATCGTTCTGGGGGATTTGCCGGGTTATGGAATGGCCGCACTGGGTGCAGAATTTTGTTGACATCACTGATCTATCTTCCATTTTTTACAAAAAATTAACTCGTTGCCTTTCTCCTTTATACAATTTTATTACCACAAACCCTTATCAAAGGAAATCTTTGAAGTAAAGCAATTGACAATCCCCTAAATAACTTGCCCTCTTTTTTATATCCGGCCGTGCCCCAGGTTAAGCGCTTTTGGACGCATTTGTCAGTACGCTGATATCTTCGTGGTTTTTGTGATAAAATTAAATCTTGTCAGACATGATGATCAAGGGAAATGATCCGGGCTTTATCCGCCCCAACTCCACCCTTTCCACGGATGAATTTTCAGGGACGCGCTTTGATTTCATGCTCTCCAATCCGCCCTACGGGAAAAGCTGGGGAACAAAAACTGCGAGGATACCGGCATTGCATTAAACACAAAGAGCCGAAAAAAACTGTTCAGTTTGAGTGTCTGGAAAAAACAAAAAGCCCTGATTAAAGCAGCCCAAGAGCTGATGGATGCCATGGGCCAAGATGAATCCAAGGATTTCAACCGGTTTACGTCCCAGGTGGATGCCACCCTGAAAACCTTGAACCTGAAATTGTCGGCCCCGGGAAAAAAAGCCGTTTTAACTGCCGTGTCCCGGTACGATGAAACCGCCCGCAGGGTGGTCAAAAAGAAGGTCAAACTGTCGGCGGCCAAGCTTGAAATCCTGCTGAATCATCTGGGGTGCCGGCAAGCCGACCTGCCGGACTTTGGATTTTATCCTGTGGCGGACAAAAAGGGAGAATACCGCACCTTTGAACCCTGTTCAGATCTGCGGGACCATGAGTCCGTGCCCCTGCAAGGGGATATCCATGAATTTTTCAAGGCGGAGGCCCTGCCCCATGTGCCCGAGGCCTGGATCAATATGGATTCGGTGAAAATCGGCTATGAGATCAGTTTCAATAAATATTTCTACCGAGACAAGCCCTTGCGCTCCATGGAAGCGGTGGCCCAAGATATCCTGGACCTGGAGAATCGGGCCGAGGAGTTGATTGCCGAGATTCTGGGCCTTGACGGGGTAGACCATGACTGATCTTTTGCCCGAGATGCCGGGATATGAGGCTTATAAAAATTCCGGGGTAGAGTGGGTAGATTCAGCTACATACGGAACTAAAATGCCGAGAACCAGTGCTTCTTTTATCGGCAACCAAAAACTTCCAATACCCGCATATATAGAACAAACCGCAAAAATCGACCAGGCCGTTGCCATCAAGGAGAAGCAGATCCAACTTCTCAAAGAGCGCAAGCAAATCTTAATTCAGACTGCGGTGACAAAAGGCCTTGATCCCAATGTTCCCATGGCCGATTCAGGTGTGGAATGGATTGGGCAGAAACCTGCGCATTGGACGTTGAAAAGACTTAAATTTCTTTTTTCTTCTACAGGTGGAGGAACCCCTTCAAAAAAACAAAAAGACTATTGGCAAGGAAATATCCCTTGGGTTTCACCCAAAGATATGAAATCGGATTATTTTGCCTTTACCGCCACCCCCAAAAATACTACCCTTGAAAAATTCGGCGTCAAACAGACTGACGGGCAATTTAAGCCCCTTTATTGATGTTGCAGCAGATCGGTTTAACAAAGGACTTGAACTTGAAGACCAAGACAAGGCCGACTTTAAGATCAAGGCCAAGCAGTTTGTCAAAATTTACGGGCAGATGGCCGCCATCATGCCCTTTGAGATTATCGAATGGGAAAAATTATTCTGGTTTCTAAAATTTTTAATCCCCAAATTAATCGTCAAGGACCCCAAGGCCGATGAAATTGATCAATTGCTCAACTCGGTTGACCTCTCTTCCTATGGATTGCAGCGGGTGAAATTAAACCACCCCATCCGTCTGGATGAGGAAGAGACCATTGTTGAGCCCCAGAACCCAAATCCCCGAGGTGCCCACGGCGGGATGAACTCGAACTTTACAAACTTCTGGCAGGCGATACCGCATTCAAGTCTGCCATGCAGCAAAGTTTAAGACAAATTATGGAGGTATTATAAAATGCATCAGTATGGTTACATCGGCCGCAAATTGCGGCTGCCGAAACTTCAAGATCAACCGGCAATCATTATTGCAACATTTGGCTCTTCTTCCAAAGGTCAGGCAGCCATGGACGAAGTTGAAGCCCAGCTTGCCGAAAATTTTGCCGATCATCAGATATACTGGGCATATACATCCGAGATCATCCGCAGGAAAAGAGGGCTGCCAAGTCTTCTGGAAACCCTGGCCAAAGTGGAGTCTGACGGGTATCGCAAAGCCGTTGTTCAGCCCCTGCAGGTTTTTCCCGGCACAGAGTATCAACAGGTCCGGGAGTCGTCTTTATATTTCCCCGGATTACGGGTGATCGTGGGTGAAACCCTGTGCCACCGGTGGAATTTCATCGAGGACGTCCTGGAAGAGGTGTCAGCGGATTTTCTTACCGGGAACAACCAGATCAACCTGCTTGCCCTGCACGGCACACCTTTGGCGGCAGATCCGGTGAACATGATATATATAGGCATCAGTGATCTTGTCTCGGGTATGTATGACAATGTTTATGCGGCCACGGTTGAAGGGGTTCCCAATATCCAAAGCGTTGCCGGCCGGATCAAAAAAGACCATGCCCGGACACCGTTTACCCGGATTCGCCTGATCCCCATGATGTTTCTGGCCGGCACACATGTGGAAGATGACCTCATGGGTGAGCAGGAGAGCTGGCGCACCAGGTTTGAAGCAATGGGAATGGAAGTGGACTGCCCCGCCATCACCTGCGGGGCGCAGGAATATTTCAAGGGACTTGCATTCAGAAAAGAGTGCATCCAATTTTTCTGCCAAAGACTCAAACGGGCACTCGATATTATGAAACATTATTAAGGAAAACCCAATGAAGAAGCTGTTTATCCCCGTCATAGGTGTAGGGCTTGCTATTATGAGCATGGCCCCCTGGATTGTATAATGATCCAGCAAGAGGCATTAGGGCTTGACCAAACAAATGGGAACATCTTTATTACATCGGAAAAAGCCTTTGGACCCATTTATGTGGTTGAGCCCCTGAGTCCTCATTAAGCAAAGATATTATCCGGCTTATAGGGATGAGTACCCTCGATCACCTCAACCCCTGATTTTGCCTTGATTTTTTTAATGATTGTATCTTTATGGGGACAGTGATCAGTAATACAGGGGGCAATATGAATCTTGGTTACTTTTTCGCCCATGGGTTTATTCCACAGACTCACCTGGGCCAGCCGGGTGACAATAGTGGCCCCGGGACAGTCGCCGCAATTGATCATCCCCATGATCTCTGCGTCACTCTCCTTGTAAGCCGCAAATTCACCTTCTTTGCGGTTAAAGCCCACCAGGCATCTGCTGCATCCGATACAAACATCATCCATCGCTTTTTTACAACCTACAATTAATATTTTTTCCATTTCTTTCTCTCCTTTACTATTGGGATTAAAAATTTGCTCAAACTCACAGGGAAGAACTTAACGCAAAAAATACGCCACATAAAAGAACAATCATCGGACAAATAAAATTAAATCATATTTTCAATATATTATCATTATACCGTAATAATTCTTATTTTCCTGAAGCAAAAACCGTATCATGAACCAGAACCACCAAGTCGCACAGATGCAACCCTTGTTTGAATTCAAGAGCGGCTGATGCAATTTTTATTTCACGAAATATAGGCAATTTTTGCTCATATCTAACCGATGGCCAATTGCTCCTATTTTTTCTGAGATGATTATCTTCGTGGTATTGATTTTTATGTTAGTGAATTATATTAACGATATACAAGCAATTAGAAAAAAGCAATCGTCTTATTTCATTGTTTGTTGTGGTAAAAATTTTAAAAAAAGCTTAATGGATACGTTCAACAAAATCTTGAGCAGTCCAAATATACTTTTCAGGGGGCACAGACTGATTGCCAATCTTAAATTTTTAATTCTTCTTTGGGGAATCAACCTGATACCGGTCTTTCTGGCCTATCTCATGGAGGAAAAATGGGATACCCCGGTTGACAGGGGTATACAGCTGCGTGACGGACAGCCTCTTCTGGGCAACCACAAAACCGTCCGGGGGGTGGTCGGAGGGGTCTTGGCCGGCGGTGCTGGTGCCCTCATCCTAAACCTGCCACTATGGTTTGGGGTGTCGATCGGGATACTTAGTATGGCCGGGGATCTTTTGAACAGCTTTATTAAACGGCGCATGGGCAAAACCGAGGGTCAGGAATTCCCTGTCATGGACCAGTTCCTGGAAGGGGTATTGCCCTTGGTAGTCCTGGCCCCCATTGCCCAGGTCTCCTTGGTCGGCGGGATATTCATTCTTCTGATTTTTGTTGCCACGGCCCATGCCGGTGCCAAATTCCTGAACCAGGTTCTGACATCAGAGCCATTTGCAGGATACACTCGACGACTGAGGTATAGGACCCGGTTCCGGGAGTGGCGTGGTTGTCAGACGATCGGATATCCTTTTCATCCCATCATCAACATAGAGCGGACCCTGTATTATCACCTCTTCATGAAAACAGTGTTCAAAGGCCTGGGGCTATATGAACGAGGAAAGCAGAACGCCTTGGATATAGCTTGCAGGGAACTGGAGTTTGTTTTCCCGGACCTTCCCCCGGGCTTCGATCGATATACGATCTTATTCATATCTGACCTTCACCTGGATTGTATGGAGGGACTTACTGAAAAGGCCAGAGAGATTGTGTATAAATTGAGTCCGGATCTCTGCATCCTTGGCGGGGATTATCGGACCGAAACCTGGGGTTCCTATTCTATAGCTTTAGAGAACATCAAAAATCTGCTTGCCGATATCTGCCCCAAAGACGGAATTTTTGCGGTTCTGGGCAATCATGACTGCCTGGAAATGGTCGCCCCGCTGCGGAAAACAGGGGTAAGGTTCCTGGTTAATGATAATGCTGTCATTGAGAGGTCAGGAGACCGAATATGGATCGCAGGAGTAGATGATCCCTATTACTTTGAGGGTCATGACCTTGAAGATGCATTTATTGGTATTCCGGAAAACGGTTTTTCCATCCTGGCGGCCCATACTCCGGCGATTTACAAAGCTGCGGCGGGCTTCGGTCCCAAGCTCTACCTCTGCGGCCACACCCATGGCGGCCAAGTGCAGATTCCTGGAATCGGACCGGTGATCACGCATGCCAGGGTGCCCCGAAAAATGGTCTATGGCCAATGGCAGTTCGATTCCATGATGGGGTATACCAGTTCAGGATTAGGCACTTCCGGCCTTCCGGTCCGCTTCGGCTGCCGGGGAGAAGTGGTCCTGATCCGTCTGAAAAGAGGAATAAAGCAACCTATTCGACCGAGTGAATAGAGATGTGTTACCATTTATTTGAAAGAAACTGAAAACATGATCTATTATCGTGAAACCATTGAAACCGTTTTATCGCATTTGAAAGTTACCCGGCACGGGCTTGATGAGAAGGAGGTTGAGGCCAGAAGGGAACAGCACGGCCTGAACCAACTGGAAGTCGACACTTCGATAAATCCTTTGCTGGTTTTTATCGACCAATTCAAGAATTTTATTATCTATATCCTGCTGTTTGCCGTGGTATTTTCCCTTCTTATCGGCGAATATGTGGATTCGATCATTATTCTGATAATCCTGCTCACCAATGCCTTTATTGGATTTTTTCAGGAACTAAGCGCACATAAATCTCTGGAATCACTAAAAAAAATGACAACAATCCAGACAACCGTAATCCGTGACGGCGTTCGCAAAATGATTGATGCAAAATACCTGGTGCCGGGTGACATATTTTATCTTGAAGCAGGTGATAAAGTGCCGGCCGACGGCAGGATAATCAATGCGGTGCGCCTTAAGATTGAAGAGTCTGTGCTCACCGGCGAGAGTGTTCCGGTTGAAAAAACCGATGCGCCCATAAATGCCGACGTGCAAATGGGTTCGCAAACCAATATGCTTTTTGCCTCAACAGCAGTTGTTACGGGTAACACCCTTGCGGTTGCCATTTCAACCGGCATGCAGACCCAGATCGGCAGAATAACCTCGCTCATTAAAGAAGCCAAAGAGGAAATGACGCCCCTACAGAGGCGGCTGGACGTTTTCGGGCGCAAGCTGGGGTATGCTATTTTGTTCATTTGCTTTGTCGTTTTTTTAGCATATTTTACCAAGGAGTTCATGGGGCATGGAACGATTTCCGGCCACACCTTTATCGCCTTTGCCTTTATCGCCATAAGCCTTGCTGTGGCTGCGGTGCCGACCGCCTTACCCGCTGTGGTTACCATCGCTCTGAGTGTCGGCGTCAAGCGTCTGCTCAGGAAAAAAGCCCTGGTTCGCAAATTGTCTTCCGTGGAAACACTCGGCAGTTGCGATATTATCTGTACCGATAAGACCGGTACCCTTACCGAGAATCAGATGACCGTTCGCCATGCCTGGACCTTTGACTCGGAGGCGTCCTTGACCGGGGCCGGCTATAATCCGCAAGGAGAGCTTTCACAATCCCTGAATCCGCTCTTGTTTCATATAGGATTTGTCTGTAATAATGCCACGCTGAATCAAAAAGAGGGTACCTGGATGGTCACCGGTGATCCAACTGAGGCAGCCTTGATTGTAAGCGCCATCAAATCAGGTTACGAGGGCTTGGACCAATTTATCAGAAAAGATGAGCTGCCTTTTGATTCCGGTCGAAAACTCATGAGTGTTCTCACCGAAAGAAACGAAAAGAAAATGGTCCTCACCAAAGGGGCGCCGGATCAGATCCTCAAACGCTGTCAATATGTTTTGATTGATGGAAAACCGGAGAGAATAGATGAGAGAATGAGGGCGCAGGTCATTGAACAAAACGATATTTATGCATCCCGGGCCCTGCGGGTTTTGGCCTTTGCATACAAAGAAGTACGGTCGGAAAAAGAGTTTAATGAAGATGATCTTGTTTTTGTCGGCCTGCAGGCCATGATTGATCCGCCCAGGCCCGATGTGATCGAAGCGATCAAGAAGACACAGGGGGCAGGGATCAGGACCATCATGATCACCGGGGATTATAAGGAAACCGCCAAGGCCATCGGCAGGGAGATCGGTATTGTCGGCAAGGTTTTGACCGGTGATGATATCGAAACCATGACCGATAAAGACCTGGAGGGTGTATTAAAGGATGAAACAAATATTTTTGCCCGGGTGATGCCTGAACACAAGCAGCGCATTGTGAGTTCACTGCAGCAACTCGGTCATATGGTGGCCATGACTGGTGACGGCGTGAATGATGCCCCGGCATTGAAAAAGGCAAATATCGGCATTGCCGTGGGCAGCGGCACCGATGTTGCCAAAGATGCTTCGGATTTTGTTTTGCTTGATGACAGCTTTACTCATATTGTCAATGCAATTGAAGAAGGCCGGGGGATCTACGACAATATTCAGAAATCCATCATGTTGCTTCTTTCCGGCAATGTCGGTGAAGTGCTCATTATTTTTCTGGCCGCCGTTTTCGGATTGAACCTGCCGCTTACTGCGATTTTACTGCTCTGGATTAATATGGTGACCGACGGCGCTCCGGCCCTAGCTTACAGTGTTGATCCATATGGGCATAATATCATGCACCGCAAGCCCAAACCCCTGAACGAGGGTATTCTGCCTGTGCAACACTTGACGCTTATCTGTGTCCTCGGCGTTATTGGTACTGTTATCGCTCTTTTTCTATTCGAACGTTTTGGCGGAAATTCATCTGTGGAGGAAGAGTTACGATTGGCGCAGACCATGGTTTTTAATTTTGTTGTACTCTACGAGACTATTCTGGTTTTTATTATTCGCAAAAGTTACAAAGTGCCGTTATTTTCCAACGGCTGGGTCTGGGCCTCGGTTGCACTTTCCCTGGGGCTCCAGGCATTGCTCATGTATACGCCGCTTTATGATTTATTCAAGATAGTGCCGCTGGGCATGTCCGAAATCGGCTGGCAGGCCCTTGGCGGCGTGGCCTTTTACGCTATGTTTCTGATCTATCATTATGTTAGTTCAGCTTTCCTGTTTAAAAAATCGGAGTTTTAGTGCCTTACTCCTCAGTTTCTGAAACAAAAACAAGAGCTTTTAGAATTCCTTTCTTCTTGTTTCCAGTTTCTATTCTCTATTTTCTGCGGCTCAGCCGCCTTAGCGTTTTTCTGATTTTAAATCCAGGAAACTATTTCCTGCAATGCCTGAAACGATTTTGAATTTTTTTTCTGACTGGATATATCCTTGTTGGCATTCCGGATCAGTTGTCTTAACTGCTGGCGGTCTATATCTGGAGCGGCTGACAGAATTGTCTCCATGGCGTCATCATCCCAGGCCAGCAACCTGTCCAAAACACCCTGAATGTTTTTGTCGGCTTGTGGATCAATTTCGGGTTTGGGGCTGTAAATACCGGTAGGGGCTGATTTTAACCGTTCAAGTGTATCCAGAATCGCTTCCTGGTCCACCTGCCTCATCAGGGTGCCGATGTACTGTCTGTGGCGCCTGGCTGCCACATTGGCGGTGATGGATTTTGCCTCGACCAGGGCCTTGAACAGTTCGGGATCAAGGTCGAGCAATTCAAGCTGGCTGACGGAAAGCAGGCTTAAATCCTCTCCAAGCTTCTGAAGGTTTTCCGCCATCTTTTTTTTCTTTGTTTTGCTCAGGGGCAGTGGCGCATCAGGTGTATTGTCTGGGGGTAAAGTCATTTTCGGAATCTACGCTTTTCTAAATAAAAAGGCAATTTTTTTTACTTGATTTTTACGCAATCTTGCGTCCAAACAACATTAAAGCATCTCTATTGCGCAAACCATTGATATGCCGCCGTCGCAAAGCGTGGCAAGGCCTAAATTAAAACCCAAACTCATCAGCCCAGGCGGAGAAGCGTTTTGCATGGCCAGGATTCAGTTTGGCAAGGGATTTTTCAATCTTTTTCCGGGTCATAACGATATCTCGTTTCTTCGGGCTTTTTGAATAGAATTTGTCTGCACAACAGATGATTTTCTCTTCCAGTGAGACAGGTACCATATCCCTGTGGGGCAGGGGCAAATCCGCTTCAATAATATTTTCAAGGGTGATGCCGGCCCCGGTATGGCGTTCGGACACAAGGCCAAATTCGCGGGGCAGGCCCAACCCGTCTAAAAGTTCACGTCCAAGGTATCCGTGACACACATAGGGGTAATCACCTGCACAGCCGATTTTCGGAGAATTGGTTTTAAAAATGCCTATGTCATGGAGCATGGCTGCCTTTTCTATGAAGTCCATGTTCGGGTTCAGGTGGGCAACGCCCTTTGCGATCTCCAGGCTTTTGTCGGCCACCTGTCTACTATGCGCCATCAGAATGGCAAACAGATTTGAATCAGGGTCATAAAATTGCCTGATAATTTCCACTGGGTCGATCTGCATAAAAATATTAAAACCCTTTCTGCTATCTATTCTGGGAGTTGGATAGCAACACCCCTTCGATAAAGGGGTCTATATCTCCGTTCAGCACCCGGTCCACATCCCCGATCTCAAGGTCGATACGATGGTCTTTTACCATTCTATACGGATGCAGCACATAGGAGCGGATCTGGCTGCCCCAGGCATTATCATCCTTGCCGTCATGCAGGCTCTGCTTTTTCTGCTCCTGCTTCTGCTTTTCCAGCTGATAAAGACGGGATTTAAGCACTTTCATGGCAATTTCCCTGTTTCGATGCTGAGAAGATTCCTGCTGACACTGGACCACGACACCCGTAGGGAAATGGGTGATGCGCACGGCTGAACTGGTTTTGTTGACGTGCTGGCCGCCTGCCCCGCTGGCCCTATACACATCAATGCGCAGATCCCCTTCGTCAATATCTATATTGATTTCATCCTTGATCTCGGGATAGACAAAGACCGCCGCAAAGGAGGTCTGGCGTTTGCCACTGGCGTTAAACGGAGAGATCCGGACCAGGCGATGCACCCCGGATTCGGCTTTCATAAATCCGTAGCAGTTAGGGCCGGAAACATAAAGGGTTACCCCCTTGATACCGGCTTCATCTCCCTCCTGGTAGTCTATGATCCGGCAATTGTACCCCTTTTTATCGATCCACCGGGTATACATCCGGAACAGCATTTCCGCCCAGTCCTGGGAATCCGTTCCCCCGGCACCGGCATTGATGGAGACAATCGCATCCCTGGCATCATCCTCCCCGTCAAGCGTAATCTCCAGAGAAAATCGCTTTACCTTTTTCTCCAGATCGGCCAGCATCTGCGCGGCTTCCTCTTCAGCCGCCTTATCCGACTCTTCCCTTGCCAGTTCCAACAGCACGTCCACATCCTCAATCTCTGAAAATATGGCATTGCAGGTGTCAATAAGGGCGGCGATGGTGGTGCGCTCCTTTAACATCTCGGTGGCTTTGTCCGGATCATTCCAGAAGTCTTCTTTGGCAATGAGAAGCTCAAGTTCCCGAAGGCGTTTTTCCTTTACAGGGAGGTCAAAGATACTCCTTAAGGCGGTTGGCTTTAGCAGTGATGGAAGAGATGATCTGTTTGTATTCTACACTCATTATAAAGGTCTCCTAAATTGTTTTAAAATGAATTTTATCACACAAATCAGAAGAAATGCAACAAGGCAGGCTTTGGCGGCAAGATCCCCGTGGCGGGTATAAAATGTTTGGCCGGATATGACCGGAACCTGCCGGGTAAGCGCGCAGGCAGTGAAAATATCTGTTTCTTCAAGAATGGTGCCGGAAGGATCAATGAATCCGGAAATACCTGTATTTGCCGCCCGCACCACGCTGCGCCGGTTTTCAACAGCCCTGAACACCGCCATGGAAAAGTGCTGGAGAGGCGCCTGGGTCCGGCCGAACCAGGCATCATTGGTCATGGTGGTTAAAATATCTGCCCCGTTGCGCACAAAGGCTCTGGCAATATCGGGAAAAATGATCTCAAAGCAGATTAATACCCCGGTTGTTACCGTACCGAATTTCAGGGGCACCGGCCCGGTCTCCCCCTTTGAAAAATCACCGGCACCGGCTGTCAATTTTTCGGCAAACCAAAGCAGGCCTTTGAAAGGCACATATTCCCCAAAGGGCACCAGGTGGTGTTTGTCATAATAACCCTTTGGCAGTGCAAGGGGGTTGAGCATGCAGGCCCGGTTGTAATACAGGAAACCATGGTCCGAAGGCCGGGCTGCGGGGATACCGATGAGAAAAAAAGTACCGGCCTTTCTCACCATGGCATCCACCCGGTGCGAGGGTACAGGGTCCATACCATAGTAAAAAGGCAAAGCGGTTTCCGGCCACACCACAAGATCGCAGGGCATCGCCTGGAGGGATAACCGGGAATACCGGTCTATGGTTTCATCAACAAATGCTTTATCCCATTTGCGGTCCTGGGAGATATTGGCCTGGATAACCGAAATTGTCCGGGAAGGCGCCCCGTTGATCTGCCCACGAACCTGGGCCAGTTTAAGATGGCCGTAAATAAAAGCAGAACAAAGCAGAACCATTGAAAGGCTTAAGCCTGCCATATTTGTTTTTTCAGGCCATGCCCTTCGGGAAAACGCCTTAAAGGCAATGACCAGAGCCCCGTTGGCAACCACCACCAGAAAAGAGATCCCCAAGACCCCGAAAGTGTCTGCCGCCTGAATCAAAACGCGGTTGGGATACTGGCTGTAACCCAGCACGCCCCACGGAAAACCCGAAAACAAATAGGTCCTGATGTATTCCAGGGAAACCCAGGCCACAGCCCCCCAGAAAGGGACAAGGCCTTCGGGAACAGGTATCTTTTTCATGGCCAGGGCAAAAACGCCTGTATAAGCAGACAGGTACAGAACCAGAAGCAACAGGCAAGACAGGGCCGCAAAAGGGTTTAGTCCGCCGTATTCGGTTAAGGTGGGACAAATCCAGTAGATAAGGGGCAGATAAAAGCCGATCCCCGTGCCAATGCCTGCATAAAAGGCCTGCTTTGAACTCAGCCGTTCAAGAGAAAGCCATAACGGGACCAGGGCAAAAAAGGCTGCCGGATAAAAGCCTGGAGCCGGAAATGCGGAAAAGAGCATTAGACCGCTGACCAATGCGGGTAAAAAGGGTAATAACGCGCCATATAGAGGTTTGAATTGCATTTTGAATGACCTTAATTAAAAATTCTGGTATATTTATCAAAGAATCTAAGCGTTCGTCAATTTTGGAAGGTGGTGTTTTATGACCCATGGGCATGATCGTACATCTTTTGACTCGATTCTTATTCAACGGGACGGGCCTGTCCAGGATCCCCCTCCTTTCATGAATTCAGATTTTTTTTCCCGGGAAAATATTAAAAATGTATTGATTTACTCCCCTGTGGGTATCTGTATTCTTTACCGCACTACCATCCACTATGCAAATCCGGCCTGTTACGTCATGACCGGCCATGAATACGGCAGTATGGAAGGCAAATCGGCCCGAACCCTTTTCCCAACGGATAAAGAATTTAAGCGTGTGCATAATATCTTTATCAAAGGGGTTAATCAAACAGGATCTGCTACAGTTGACTCCCGGCTGTCAAGGGTGGACGGCACCGCTTTTGACTGCCGCCTTCGGGCCTGCCGGCTGGATCCCGGAGACCATTCCCAGGGCCTGTTAATCACAATATCGGATATTACGCAAATCAACTCCAGACAGATCAGAGAAAATCAAACCCGGAAAATGGAAGCTATTGGCGTACTCGCCGGCGGCATTTCCCATGATTTTAACAATCTGCTCATGGCCCTTCAGGGACATCTATCCCTGATGGGGATCAACGTAAACCGGCCTGAAAAAATCAAGGATCATATCCGGCAGATGAACCTCCTGATTCAGACTGCCGCTGAACTTACCGGAAATCTACTGGGTTTTGCCCGCGGGGGAAAGTACCAGGTTGAACCCCTGGATCTTAACCAGGTCGTGGCGATGGCCCTAAATGTTTTCCAGCCGGGAAAAGAAAATCTTGTCATTGAAAAAAAACCGGATCCGGATCTGTACAAGGTAAACGCGGACCGTTCACAGCTTGAACAGGTATTGCTCAATCTTTTGGTTAACGCCTCACAGGCCATGGTGGATGGCGGCACACTTACCATAGAAACCCGGAATATAACAATTGAGTATACCCACAACTTTCATTTTGAGGTGGAACCCGGTGATTACGTGGAAATCAGTGTTCAGGACACCGGTATCGGCATGGATGAAACCATTCAGAAAAAAATTTTTGACCCCTTTTTCTCCACCAAGATGCCCGGGGCTATAAAACAACGGGGATTAGGATTGTCAACGGTGTTCGGGATTGTGAAAAACCATGGCGGCTTCATCACGGTGGAGAGCAAAAAAAATGCCGGATCCATATTCAGAGTGGCACTGCCCGCTTTGGTCTCCGTCGATGTACACCGTTTTGAAACGGAGAGTGTCGAGTTTGATCTGATGCCCAAAGGCGGGGAAACCGTTCTTATTGTGGATGACGAGGATGAAGTCCTTGAGGTGGGGGCAGATCTTCTTGAAGTTTTAGGGTACCAAGTCCTTCAGGCCCGAAACGGTAGGGATTGTCTGGATCTAATATCAAAGCACCCGGGCACAATTGTGCTGATCATCCTTGATCTGATCATGCCCGTCATGGACGGCAAGGAGACCTTTTATCGGATCAGGGAACTGGACCCCGACATAAAGATACTGATATCCAGCGGTGCCGGCATAGATGAAGAAATGAAAATGATGCTTCGTGACGCAGATCACGGTTTTTTACAAAAACCCTTTTCCATGGACAGATTCTCAAGGGTCATTCGCGATATTCTTGACAGCCCTGATTGATAACCATTTAATTTTTATAGCTCTTTACAACTTTTCTACCAAATGGTAATCTATCGGAATTGATTAAGGAACAGGTGAACAATATTCAGGAGGGTTCCGTTCCCATTATCAGGAGCATGTTATGGAACAAATAAAAATTCGATTTGGGAATCATATTGAAACGCCGACCACAGAAGATAAATCTTTTGAAGATATGTTTCAATCCGTTAATCCCATGTTTTGTTTTTCAAAACGGGTCTGGAGACCCCAGATGGATATTTTTGAAACCAGGGATGAAATCATTATCCAGGCCGAAATTGCAGGTGTCCGCCAGGAGAACATGCTTATTGAACTCTCAGACAAGGCCGTAAAAATTTCCGGGGTGCGGAAAAGCAGCCAGCCGGATCCCACCGCCACCTACAGACTTGCTGAAATACAGTTCGGCCGGTTTGAACGGGTTCTTTATCTACCCAGTGTCATTGACATGGAAAAAGTGTCTGCTTTATATGACAACGGATTTCTTGAGCTGAAATTAGGAAAACAACCCAAAACGAATTATTCTTCGAAACCGAAACTGCCCATTGATTTTTTATAACAGTCATGGGATAGACAGGGGCTATTGACAGCCGGGGATGGCCCCCAAAAAAAATAAAAAAAATCCAACGGATTAGGCGATTGTATTTAAAAAGGAAAACGAATGGATGAATTAAACCATCCCTCCGTCCCCATCACTACTGACGACATACCTGACGAACTTCCCATTCTTCCCATAGTGGATACCAATCTGTTTCCCAAGATGGTGTTGCCCCTGGTTTTGATCCAGAAAGAGGCCATTGACCTGATTGACGATGCCATGTCCGGAAACCGTATGCTTGGCCTTCTGCTGTCAAAGCGTTCAGACATTGATTCAAGGCACACGGCCAACGACCTGTGCCGCATTGGTACCGTCGCCGTAATTCTTAAAATGTCCAAAATGAACGATGAAAAGGCCCAGCTGCTTATCCAGGGCCTGAACCGGTTCAAGGTGGTGGAGTTCCTGAAAAAAAGAGATTATATGCATGCCGCCATCTCTGTTCTCAAAAGCCGTAACAACGACAGGAACAAGGAAAACCGGGCACTGATGGCCAATATTGTTGAACAGTACGAAAAAATCGTGAAACTTTCGCCGGGATTGCCTGCGGAAATAGGCCAGATGGTTAAAACCCTGGAGGAACCCAGCGCACTTGCCGACATGGTGGCCTCCACCATTAATGCCCCTGTGAATGAAAAGCAGAAGGTCCTTGAGCTGATTGATGTGAACCGTCGCCTGAAAAAGGTCACCCGCCTGGTGAATGACCAGCTTGATATTCTTGAAATGGGTTCCAAGATTCAGAATCAGGTCCGGGAAGACATGGACAAACGCCAGCGTGAATACTACCTGCGCCAGCAGCTCAAAGCGATTAAAGAGGAATTAGGGGAAAACGATCAGGAAGCGGTAGAGCTTCGGGAATACAAGACCCTGATCAGGAACAATTCCATGCCCGAAGAGGCGACCAAAGAAGCGGAGCGTGAACTGGACCGTCTTGCAAGAATGCACCCCTCATCTTCCGAATATGTCGTATCATCCACCTATCTTGATTGGCTGACTTCCCTGCCCTGGAACAAATATGCCCAAGACCGGCTGGATATTGCCAAAGCCAGAAAGATTCTGGACCAGGACCATTACGGCCTTGAAAAACCCAAGAAGCGGATATTGGAATTTTTGGCCGTGCGTAAACTCAAAAAAGACTCGAAAGGTCCGATCTTGTGCTTTGCAGGCCCCCCCGGAACGGGGAAAACCTCCCTGGGAAAATCCATTGCCAGGGCCCTGGGAAGGAAGTTTGTCCGCATCGCCCTGGGCGGCGTCAGAGATGAAGCTGAAATCCGGGGGCACCGGCGGACCTATGTGGGGGCCATGCCGGGCCGAATCATCCAGCAGTTAAGAACTGCCGGTAACAAAAATCCCGTATTCATGCTGGATGAGATTGATAAGGTCAGCTCCTCCTACCACGGAGATCCATCATCCGCGCTGCTTGAAGTCCTTGATCCGGAGCAGAACCAGCATTTTGTTGACCACTACCTGGATGTACCCTTTGATCTGTCAGATGTCATGTTTCTAACCACAGCCAATGTGCTGCACACCATTCCGCCCCCCCTGCGGGACAGGATGGAGGTGCTTGAACTTACCGGGTATACCCAGGAGGAAAAGCTTAAAATTGCCGGCCGGTATATCATCCCCAAACAGCGGGAGGCCAACGGCATCAATTCAGGCCAGATCAAAATAACCCCGGGCGCGATCAAACAGATTATTTCCGGATATACCAGGGAATCAGGTTTACGTAATCTGGAACGGCAGATCGGCGCGGTATGCCGGGGGGTTGCCGCTAAAATTGTCGAGGACCAGGTAGAAAATCTGACCATTGGCCAAAAAGAAATTGCCGAATACCTAGGCCCTGTCCAGAACATGCCTGATATGGCCACCCGGATAAATACGCCGGGCGTGGCCGTGGGGCTTGCCTGGACCCCTGTGGGTGGTGAGGTGCTTTTTGTGGAGGCCGTGGCCATGAAAGGCGGCAAAGGCCTGACGCTCACCGGACAGCTGGGGGATATCATGAAGGAATCTGCGTCTACCGCGTTAAGCTTCATCCGCTCCAATACCGACCGGCTGGCTGTTGATGACACCTTTTTTGATACCCATGATATCCACATTCATGTGCCTGAAGGGTCTATTCCCAAGGACGGCCCCTCTGCCGGGGTGACCATGCTTACCACCCTTGCCTCCCTAATTACCAAAAGAAAAGTGAAATCCCGCATGGCCATGACCGGGGAGATTACCCTCAGGGGTGAGGTGCTGCCTGTGGGAGGCATCAAGGATAAGGTGATCGCGGCTCACAGGGCCGGTATTCGATCTTTGATTCTGCCGCTTTGGAATGAAAAAGATATGGAAGATGTTCCTGAGCATATTAAATCCACCATGACCTTCTATTTTACCGATAAAATGACAGATGTTCTTAATACGGCACTGGAATAAAAAAAAATGAATTACGCGACCCGAACATTAATCCCGGCCCTTGTTGTCTGCCTTGCGGTTGCGTTTGCCCTTGCCGGATGCGGTGCCGGAAAATATGATTCCGGCTACGGCAGATCCGGGGATAAGGCATACAAGGGCACCGAACCCACCCAGCGCCCTTATCGCATTGCAGGAAAACACTATTACCCCATGGCAACGGCCAAGGGGTATGTGGAAAAGGGGCGGGCCTCCTGGTATGGCAAAAAATTTCACGGCCGAAAAACATCCAACGGTGAAACATACAACATGTACGCCATGACCGCAGCCCACAAAACCCTTCCCATGAACACATGGGTCAGCGTTGAAAATCTGGAGAACGGCCGGCACGTGACGTTGCGCATCAATGACCGCGGACCCTTTGTGGCCGGCAGGATCATAGATTTGACCTATACGGCAGCCCGGCTCATCGATATGGTGGGGCCCGGTACAGCCCGGGTAAAGGTAACGGCCCTTGGAAAGGCCACGGCCTATTCGAAAAAAGATCACTCCCCGGTGAATTTCACCCCCGTGGATTACTGGAAAGGCAATTTTACGGTGCAGGTGGGGGCGTTCACGGTGAGGGCCAATGCGGATAAGTACCGGATCAAGTTATCCATGGCCTATATTAATGCCCATATTGTTCCCTATGAGGATGATCGGGGGCAGTTTTACCGGGTAAGAATCGGTAAATTCGACAACCTCAATGATGCCGTGGCATTCAGCGAAAGACTGATGGCCCGGAAAGGCTTCAGGCATGCCTTTGCCGTAGCCGAGTAGTTAGGAACAATAATGACGCAATATACTGTTTTTCTGGACCGGGACGGTGTGATAAACCATGATTCCGACGCCTATATCAAACATCCCGACGAATTTCATTTCATCGCCAAAAGCCCGGATGCCATTGCCCTTCTGAACGCCAAAGGTTTTCAGGTGATTCTGATTACCAATCAATCGGCTGTGGGCCGTGGTATAATATCGGTCCGAACCCTTGATGCCATTTTAAAAAAAATGACCCGGGGGGTGGAACAGGCCGGTGGGCGGATCAAGGATATATTTTTCTGCCCCCATGGGCCAAACCAGGGATGCGACTGTCGAAAACCCAAACCCGGAATGATTCTTCAGGCCGTGGCGTGCCATGGTATTGATTTGAAGAAAGCCTTTATGATAGGAGATTCCGCCAAAGATATTGAGTGCGGAAAAAATGCCGGATGTGCCATAAACATCCTGGTTAAGACCGGCAACGGGGAAAGGGCCCTGGCCGCGTTGACGGAGAAAGGTATTGTACCCGATTTTCTTGCCGGGGATCTTTACGAGGCAGCCCTTTGGATAACCGCTAATTTCTCCTCTCAGAATATAGTTTCATGATTACCATCAACGGCACCCTGTCCCGGATTACATTCCAGAACCCGGAAAATCATTACACCGTCTGCCGTGTGGCCGTACCCAAGGTGGCCGATGCCATCACCGTGGTGGGGCATCTGCCCGGGGTGGCCCAGGGAGAGCGACTCAAGCTCAAAGGCACATGGATCAGCCACCCTAAATACGGGGAGCAATTCAAGGCCGCCTCCTTTGAAATCACCCTGCCCTCCTCCATGTCAGGTATTCGAAAATACCTCAGTTCCGGGATTATTCCCGGCATTAACCAGGAACTGGCCGACAGGATCGTGGACACATTTGGGGAACAGACCTTGGAGATCATTGAAAATGAGCCGGACCGGCTTCTTGACGTATACGGGATCGGCAAGATCAAACAAAAAATGATTGAAACGGCCTGGAATGCCCACCATTCAGTGCGCCGGGTCATGGATATGCTGCAGGGCACCAACATTGATTCGGCTAAGGCCGCGGCCATTCTTAAAACATATGGGGACCGCGCCCTGGAGGTGTTGACGGAAGATACGTTTCGCATTGCCCGGGACATTCCTGCCATTGGTTTTGCCGTCGTGGATGAACTGGCAAGGGCGCTTGGTACGGAAAAAGAGGCTGAAGAACGGCTTAAAGCCTGTCTGGTCTGCCGCCTCCTGGACCTGGAGCAGGACGGGCATATGTTTGAACAAAAAGAGGACCTGATCCGCGCTTGTGCCCAGAGAGCAGGCGTGTCCGCAGAACTGCTTTCAGATGCCCTGGGAAGTCTGAACGCGGATAACGAGGTGATGATTGAAAAGGACAGGGTCTATCTTGCGCCCTTACATAAGGCTGAAGCCGGGATTTCCCGGCGGATTAAGGCGCTCTTGTCCATGCCCGCTCCCGATTTCCATCTTGATAATGATTTAATCAACGCGCAGGTGCTCTCAGCCATGGCTGTTCAGTTATCCCGGGAGCAGATGGATGTTCTGACCCGGATTATGGGTCAGAAAATTTCCATTATCACCGGCGGCCCCGGCACAGGGAAGACAACCCTTATCAAGGCCTTATGCGTTGTGTTCAGGATGCTGCGTCTGAAGGTAATGCTTGCAGCGCCTACAGGGCGGGCGGCCCGGCGGCTGACCGAGGTGACCGGTCGAGCGGCCAAAACCCTTCACAAACTGTTGGGCTTTAACCCGGACACTGAAACCTTTGAATATGATTTTACCAATCCTTTGGACCTGGATCTTCTGGTGGTGGATGAAGCCTCCATGGTGGATACCCAGCTCATGTACCGCGTATCCGAGGCCCTGCCGGCCGGAGCCGGTCTGATTCTGGTGGGGGACACCTTTCAGCTGCCCTCCGTGGGACCGGGTAACGTGTTGTCGGATATTATAGATTCGGCCCAGGTGGCGGTGTTTGCTTTGACCCGGATTTTTCGCCAGGCCCGGAAAAGTCCCATTGTCATGCATGCCCACAGTATCAGAAACGGGCAGATGCCGGACATAAAATCGGCACCTGCGGACCAGCCCTCCCAATTTTATTTTATTGAAGCCGGCACACCGGCCCGTGTGGCAGAAACCATCTGTGAACTGTGCGCCATAAGAATCCCCAAGGCATTTCCCCACATCCGGGAAACCCAGGTGCTTACCCCCATGCACCGGGGAGAGGCCGGTACCATCAGCCTGAACCAGCGGCTTCAGGCGGTTTTAAATGACACGCCCGGCGGTATTGAGTCCCATGGTCACACCTTTAAAACCGGTGATAAGGTCATGCACCTGAAAAATAATTATGACAAAGAGGTGTTCAACGGAGATATCGGACGGGTGATAGAAGCCGACAAATCCACGGGCCAGGTGCTTGTGGATTACGAGGACAGGACCGTTGCCTATGATCTGCCGGAACTGGACGAACTGACCCTGGCCTATGCGATCTCGGTTCATAAATCCCAGGGCTCGGAATATGATGCGGTGATCATTGCCCTGACCACAGCCCATTTCCCGCTTCTGCAGAGAAATCTGCTGTATACGGCCATGACCCGTGGAAAGTGTCTTGTCATTATTGTAGGATCAACCCGGGCCTTTAAAACGGCCTTTGACAACAACAGGACCGCGTTGCGGCGGTCCGGACTGAAAGAGCGTCTGGAGGAAAACCTGTGAAAAAATTATTGATCGTTTTAATATGCCTGGTGGTTGTCTGTGCTGCCGGCCTGCCCGTTGCCAACGGCATTATCATGGAACGTACGATTAAATCAGCTGTTGAAGATAATAACAACACAGCGGCCAAAGTCGGGACAGGTTTTCGGATGAAAATCCTTGAATATGATCGAGGCCTGTTTTCTTCCCGTATAAAGTGGTCCATTGAGAATACCGATGGTTTCCCCGGAATCAATACAACGCAACTGGTTCTGCTTGACCAGGGGACACACGGGTTTTTCAGCGTGAATTCACAAACCAGCCTTGAAGAAAATCCCTGGTACATCGAATGGGTGAACACCCATCTAAACGGCAAAAATCCTTTGTCCATCCAGACCCGGTTTTTCCTTTCAGGCACCATGGGTTCCACAATACATATGAACGCCTTTTCCATGGAAGATAAGGGCAAAGTGCTTGATGTTCATGCACTGGATCTTGAGGTTTCCACGGGAAAGGGACTTGAAACGCTGGTGAGCCGCGGCCGGTGGGAAGGACTGTCCCAGGGCAATAACTTTGTAATGGGAGCCGTCACGTTCACATCTGATCTGTACCGGCTAACAGAGATGATATGGACCGGGAAAAATACATTTTCACTGGAGCAGTTGAAAGCCAATGACGGAAAATCAGATCCCGTAGATCTTTCAGGACTCACCATCAATGTCGAAACAAGTGCCTCCGAGGATAAAAAAGCCATCACCATGATCATGGATTTTTATATGAACCGAATTGAACTGGGGGGAAAACCTTTGTCCGGCTGGTCTGCCAACTTTAAGCTGAAACAGATGGATACGGCCTCATTTGAAGAGTGCATGGTCCTGTATTCAGATATGATGACCGGGTCAGGTTCACGCCTTGAAAAAACAGCTGGAAACCCCGGATATTTCCAGAAACGCCTGAAGGACGAAATGGTCCGGAACACACCACAACTGATGTCCGCGCTCAATGGTTTGCTTAAAAAAGATCTGGGCATTGAAATCACCGACCTGAATATCGAGTTGCCCGAGGGAACGGTGACCGGGGGGTTGGACCTCACGCTGAAAAAAAATCTGGACCTATCTAATTTTTTTATTTTTGCCATGCAGCCGGACATGATATTTTCATTTTTTGACCTGGATGCTCAACTCAGCCTGCCCTATGCTCTTGCAGGCGGTATCCCGAATCTTACAGAACCGCTGTTCCCGGGAATGGCCACCGGATTTTTCGTTATTAAAGACGACCTTTTGTCCCTTGATATGCACGTCAAGGAGGACAAACTGTTTCTCAACGGACAGCAGGTGGTACTGAATCAGTAAAAACTTGGAACAAAGAGCCGGACTTTCTAAGTCAAACTAACTTTTAAAAGGCATAATATAATGAGGTACAAATGGGAATACCTAAATTGAGCAGAAATGACGTCTTTCAATTTCAAATTGAAGATACGGTGAATCGCGCCTTAATTAAAGGTCACATCATCAACTACTACGGTGCAGGTGCGACACTCTGAATTGCTCCAATTCAATCAAATCCTTGCAATATTGCTGGGACATTGATATACTACCCTATTAATATGTAAACATTATAAAAAAATTGAATGCAAAATCTTATCACCTCTTTTCCTGACAACAATCAAAATAAAACAAGGGCTGTCTTACGTATAACATCCCTGATTTATAGTGCTATAATGTCAGCAGCAAAAGTTTAATTTAGGAGTTGACAATGGAACCTGTTCAGGGATACCTGGAAATCATGGACAAGGGGTTTGGTTTTCTAAGGAATATTGAAGAAAATTTCAATCCCAAGCCTGAAAATCCCTATGTACCCAACAGCCTGATACGCAAACTCAACCTCAGGGAAGGAAGCTTTATTCAGGGTTATGGAGAAAAAAAGAGTCCACAGAATGTAAACGTTGCGCTCATACGTATTGAGACCATCAACAACCTTCCATTTGACGAGTTCATAAGAACGCCAATGCTCCAGGAGCAGGTCAGCATCAACCCCTTTGAAAGGTACCATCTTGCCCAGGGGCCTGATGACGTAACAGGAAAAGCGTTAGATCTGATTGTTCCGATCGGCATGGGGCAGCGAGGTTTGATCATCGCCCCGCCAAAATCCGGAAAAACAACAATTTTAAGACACATGGCCAATTCGGTGGTTGTCAATCACCCTGATGCCAAGGTCTTTATCCTACTTGTAGATGAACGGCCTGAGGAAGTTACCGATTTCCAAAGAGGACTGACAAACGCCCATGTACTCTATTCTTCTGCTGACCAACAAATCGGCCAGCATATGAGGATGACCCGACTTGCGATGCACGCGGCCATCAGATGCACGGAAATCGGCCAGGATGCCGTAGTTTTCATCGACTCTTTAACCCGGATGACCAGGGCGTTTAATATTGATACCGATTCCTATGGCAAAACCATGAGTGGCGGCCTTGGCGCCAATGCCATGGAGTTTCCCAGAAAAATTTTTGGTGGTGCCCGAAAACTTGAGAACGGCGGTTCCCTTACAATCATCGCTACCATTCTGGTCGAGACCGGCAGCCGTATGGATGATGTTATTTTCCAGGAATTCAAAGGCACCGGCAATATGGATCTTTATCTGTCCAGGGAGTGTGCTGAACAAAGAATCTGGCCGGCCATTAATATCAACAAATCCGGTACCCGGAAAGAAGATCTGCTCATGGAACCTGAAGAATATGAGGCCATGGTAAATATTCGCCGCAGCATTGGGCCGTTAGATGAAGTTACAGCCATGTCGCAATTTTTGTCCATAATCGAAGATGGCTTATAAAGACAGTAAGTTCCCATATCTTTAAAAATAAAAAAATCTCGGCACTCATTCAAGTGCAGCGATTTATTATTTTAACAAGCCCAAAGAACTTGTTAAAAGAGAGACGCTATACGACCAAGGCATGCTCAAGCACTTCAGACATACTTTCCACATAGACGATATCAAGCTGGTTTTGAATCGTTTTGGGAACGTCTATAATGTCTTTTTTATTTTCCTCACAGAGAATAACCTTTTTAATCCCATTGGCATGGGCAGCCAGAAGCTTTTCCTTTAGGCCGCCAATGGGCAGTACCCGTCCGCGAAGGGTGATTTCCCCTGTCATGGCCACGGTCCGGCTTACGGGGCGACCAGTGAGAATGGAAACCACTGCCGTGCACATGGCAATGCCGGCTGAAGGCCCATCCTTTGGAATAGCGCCTTCGGGCACATGGATATGGATGTCTGTATCGTTGTAAAAATCTTCCCTGATGTTAAGACTGCCACTCCTTGAACGCACATAAGATACAGCTGCCTGGGCGCTTTCCTTCATAACATCCCCAAGTTTTCCGGTAACCATGACTTTTCCCCTGCCCGGCATAGTTACAGCCTCAATGGTTAAAAGCTCACCGCCTGCCTGGGTCCAGGCCAGCCCGGTAACAATCCCGGTTTTATCTTCCTGCTCCAGAATGGAATTTCTAAATTTAGACTGCCCCAGATATTTTGAAACCGTATTTGCCGTAACCTGATATTTTTTACGTGTATTGGTCCGCACGATTTCCGTGGCAATTTTTCTAAGCACAGAAGAAAGCTCACGCTCAAGATTTCTCACCCCGGCTTCCTTGGTGTACTGCTTGATAATCATTTCAACAGCAGCTTTTGAAAAATAAATTTCGCCGTCATCCAGCCCGTTTTCCTGGATCTGCTTGGGAATCAGGTAGCCGGTGGCAATCTGATATTTTTCATAATCGGTATACCCCGGTATCTGGATCACCTCCATGCGATCACGCAGGGGAGCTGGGATCTCATGCAGGGTGTTTGCTGTGGTGATAAACAAAATTTCTGACAGATCGTAATCAACTTCAAGATAATGATCGTTGAAATTCCTGTTCTGTTCAGGATCGAGTGCTTCCAGAAGAGCGGAAGAGGGATCACCTCTAAAATCTCTGGTCATTTTATCAATTTCGTCCAGGCAGAGTACCGGGTTATTATATCCCACTTTTTTCAAGGTCTGGATAATTTTTCCAGGCATAGCACCTACATAGGTTCTTCGGTGCCCTCGAATCTCCGCCTCATCACGGACCCCGCCCAGGGAAATCCGGGCAAAGGAACGTCCGGTGGCCGCCGCCACAGAGCGGGCAAGGGATGTCTTGCCGACCCCGGGAGGTCCCACCAGACACAGAATCGGGCCTTTTATTTTTTTAACCAGAATCTGCACAGCCAGATACTCAAGGATTCTCTCCTTGGGTTTTTGCAAACCGTAATGGTCCCGATCCAGAATCTGTTCAGCTTTCACAAGTTCATTTTTGACGCGTTTTTTCCGGTACCAGGGCAGGGAGAGCAACCAGTCTATGTAATTTCTAACCACTGTTGCTTCCGAGGAGGTTGCAGACATCAGCTTAAGCTTTTCCAACTCTAATCGCACAACACCAGCGGCCTCTTTAGGCATGCGCTTGGCCTTGATCCTTTTTTCAAGATCAACAAACTCAGCACCCTGGCCATCCTCACCCATTTCCTTTCGGATCGCCCGCATCTGCTCGTTAAGGTAGTGGCGTTTTTGAAGTTTATCCATCTGTTCTTTGACCCTGCCCTTGATCTTTTGGGACATGGAAAAAACTTCAGTCTCTTTCTGGATAAACTTTAGGAGCAAAAAGAAACGTTCTTCAATATCACCGCACTCCAACAACGTCTGCTTATCCTGAACCTTGAAAGGCAGTTGGGCGGCAATGGTATCGGCATACCTTGACGGATACTGTTCCAAGGCATGCAGCCCCTTGAAAAAACTTTTGGAAACCACTCCGGACAGGGCGACATAATGCTGGAACGCTTCATGAACCGTCCGGATGGAGGCCTCAGTATTGGCATCGGTCAATTGTTTTTCAGGAACGCCAACATAATCAACAACCTGAAAACTGTCCTGATCAACCATTTTAATGATACAGCCCCGGCCAATCCCTTCAACCAATGCCTTTACCGTACCATCGGGCAGGCGTAACAGCTGGGTGATCCGGGCCTCGGTTCCCACCTGAAAAAGATCCTGAATAGTGGGTTTCAGAACATCAGGATCTTTCTGGGTCGTAAGAAAAATTTTCTTATCTCCGACCATGGCCTCGGAAAGCGCCTTGATGGATTTTTCTCTTCCCACAAAAATAGAGGTTGTCACAAAGGGAAAGAGAACAATATCCCTCAGCGGCACCAAAGGAAGCGTTTTCTTCTCCTTTTCATGTCCATCCTCAGGATTGAAAAAACGGGAAATACTGATCATGGATGCAAACTTTCTATCTAAGCCTGCTTTTTGGGCTGTTCATACAGCAAGATGGGATCCTCGTTGTTTAACACCACTTCTTCGCCCACCACACATTCAACCACATCTTTTTTGGAAGGAATTTCATACATGATGTTCATCATGGTTTCCTCCATAATGGCACGCAGCCCTCTGGCCCCGGATTTTCTGGTAACGGCTTCCTTGGCCATGGCTTCAAGGGCCTCATCCGTAAACTGCAGATTTACCCCTTCAATGCGAAAAAGCTCCTGATATTGCCGAACCAGTGCATTCTTTGGCTCCGTCAGAATCTTGACCAAAGACCTTTCATTGAGTTCACCTATGGACGTTATAATAGGTAGGCGTCCTAAAAATTCGGGGATCAGACCGAATTTAATCAAATCTTCGGGCTTTACCTGCTCCAGCAACTCTCCGATATTCACATCCTTTCTATCTGCGATTTTGGCACCAAATCCCATGGTCTTCTGAGTCAAACGGCGCTCAACCACTTTCTCAAGACCATTAAAGGTCCCACCACAGATAAACAGGATATTTGAGGTATCCACCTTTACATAATCTTGCTGGGGATGTTTTCTTCCCCCCTTGGGAGGCACCGAAGCAACAGTACCCTCAATGATTTTGAGCAGGGCCTGCTGGACCCCTTCTCCGGAGACATCCCGGGTAATTGAAGGGTTGTCCCCCCGCTGGGAAATTTTATCTATCTCATCAATGTAGATGATACCTTTCTGAGCCTTTTCAATGTCGTAATCCGCATTCTGGACCAGTGAAAGAATGATATTCTCCACATCCTCCCCAACATAGCCGGCTTCGGTCAGGGCCGTGGCATCGGCAATGGCAAAAGGGACATCCAGAAACCGGGCAAGCGTCTGAGCAAGAAGGGTTTTGCCACATCCGGTAGGACCTATGATCAGAATATTGCTTTTCTGAATCTCGACGTCATCACCCCTTTTTACCAGATGTGAAGCCAGACGTTTATAATGGTTATAAACCGCCACCGACAAAACTTTTTTGGCACGATCCTGTTCTATAATATATGAATCAAGCTGCTCCTTGATCTGCTTTGGTACCATGAATTCCTTGGCACTCTCGGGCTCGACAGTCAGCTCTTTTTCTTCATCTTCAATAATCTCACCGCACAGCTTAATACATTCATTGCATATATAGACGCTGGGCCCGGCTATCAGCTTTTTTACTTCCTTTTGGTTTTTACCGCAGAATGAGCAGAAAAACTGATCGTTTGTATCCTCTTTTTTGGCCATATTTTATGACTCCTTTGACGCTTCCTCCTCAGAGGTCTCTTCCAATTGGCTTCTGTCACTGACCACACGGTCAACAATGCCGTATTCCAAAGCTTGCTGCCCGGACATGAAAAAATCACGCTCCGTATCAGCCGCAACCCTTTCAATATTCTGTCCCGTATGCTTTGATAAAATTTCGTTCAACACATCTTTCATTCTTAAAATTTCGGTGGCTTGAATCTTGATGTCAGTGGCCTGGCCCTGTGCCCCCCCCATTGGCTGATGAATCATAATCCTGGCATTGGGCAGGGCAAAACGCTTGCCGGCTGTTCCGGCAGTAAGAAGCAGCGCCCCCATACTGGCTGCCTGGCCAATACACACAGTTGCCACATCCGGCTTGATGTACTGGATGGTGTCGTATATAGCCATGCCTGCTGTAACAACGCCGCCGGGGGAATTGATATAAAAATTGATATCTTTATCAGGATCTTCGGATTCAAGAAACAGCATCTGTGCAACAATGAGGTTGGCAACTTCATCGTCGATGGCAGATCCTAAAAAAATAATCCTGTCTTTTAAAAGCCGTGAATAGATATCATAAGCACGTTCTCCCCTGTTGCTCTGCTCAACAACCATTGGAATAAGAGGCACGATTTAACTCCTTGTCATGATCTAAAATATTATTTTTTACACTTCTGCACCTTCTTCTTCAGTTTGTGCATCAGCGGCTTGCGCATCTTCCGGCGTCACTTCAATTACGCTGCTTTTTTCTATTATAAGATCAATGGCCTTTTTTTCAAGCTGGGTATGTTTATAATATTCAAACTGACGCTGGTCCAGGTTGAAAAAATTCTTGATGGCATCTTTTGTCGCACTCATGGCCTGAGCCATCTCTTCAAAGCTTGCATCAAGTTCTTCATCGCTAAGCTCAATCTTCTCCTGGGCAATCATCTTATCCAGAATCAGGTGACGGCGGGCCTGCTTTTCAGCCACATACCTGTATTTTTCCTGCATAAGTTCCCGGCTTAAGCCGACTTCTTCAAGGGAGGTATTGTTCTGGGAATAGGCCTGTTCCGTTTCGGAAATAATCCCGTTAAGTTCACCTTCAACCAGGGCTTGAGGAACTTCAAAGTCTATTTTTTCAAGGATTTGACTAAAAACCTGTTCGCTCATCTCATGCTTGACCCGCTGGGCAATACCCTTTTCCAGGTTATCCCGGATGGCAGCTTTTACCTCATCAAGGGTTTTGTATTGTTCAAGGCCTTTTACAAGATCATCATTGGCTTCGGGCAGCACCTCTTCCTGGATCTCCTTAAGTGTAACCTTATATTCAATGGTTTTTCCTTTCAGATTCTCATCATGAAAATCATCTGCGTAAACCACTTCAATGTCCAGATCCTGAACCGGAATGGCACCGATAAGTTTTTCGGAAAATTCCTTAGGCAACGGCGCCATGTTAATAGCCGTAACATAATTTTCAACTTTAGGGGTATGCTCAAAGGGTTCGCCATTTAGAAAGCCTTCATAATCAATCAGAACAAAGTCGCCTTCTTTTACCGGACGGGCGTCTTCGACCTTCCGCTTTGTGGCCATGGTCTTTTGCAGCATATATATCTGGCTTTCAATCTCAGCCTCGCTTACTTCATAAAGTGTCTTTTTAATTTCAAGACCTTGGAAATCAATATCATCCAGTTGGGGTTTAACCTCCACAGTGATCTCAAATGCATAATCAGCATCCGGCTTGAGTTCCGGCGGATCAAGTTGGGGCCCGCCCACGATATCCAACTTATGATTTTCAACAGCTTCAATAAAAGATTCCTGGATCAGGCGCGGGGCAACCTCGGCATGAACGTCTGCGGCAAACCGGTTTTCAAGCACTTTTCTGGGAACTTTTCCTTTTCGAAAACCTTTGATCTCGACCGTCTTTTTCAAATCGGCATAGGCTTTATCTAACTCTTTGGAAATTGTTTCCTTAGGGATTTCAAAAGAAAGCACTTTTTTAATACTGCTCTGATCTTCGATTTTTACCTGCATGATTTTGTCCTGTTTAATCCTGTTAATTGGCGTTTTTTCTTCAACGCACCTTCAAAAAATAATAATTGTACCCTAACTGATTCATTACATGGCACAAACACTTTACACAAAGTTTATTAAGATACCCCGTCTTCATGGTGGTGTCAAGGAAATTGCCACGCCCCATAGATAGGCCAAGGCCTGTGCCATGTAGCGTTTGACTCCATTTCAAAATTATGGGACGGGGCTGACCGGCAAGATTGATCTTGATTTTTTTTATTCCAAATGATAAATGTTGTTTTTATTTTATCGGGGCGTAGCGCAGCCTGGTAGCGCGCCTGCTTTGGGAGCAGGATGTCGGAGGTTCAAGTCCTCTCGCCCCGACCAGCACGACTAAAGGCTTTCAGTGTTTTTGCTGAGAGCTTTTTTTATTTTTGGTTGCGGATTCTGGTTGCGGGTTTTCATTTTTTGGCTCAAATCTCCCGGATATGGAATCCATAGCATTCTCTATGGCACCATCCAGTTTATGAAGATATATTTCAGTTGTCCTAGATTCTGAATGACCTAAAATATTCTGAATCGTTTTCGTTGAAATTTTGGGGTTGTCAGCCAGGAGAGAAGCCATAAGGTGCCGCAAGGTATGAAATCCAAAAGAGGGATTTATTCCGGCTCTTATACAAAGCCCTTTCATGAATTTTGGGCGATGCTTAAAACGATCATTTGTTTTTTCATTGAAAAACACCCAAGAGTCTTGTTTCCGATTCTTCCACATTTTCCATAAGGTGAAATACAATTCATCGTTGATGGTAACGGTAACAGCCTTGTATGATCCACCATAGGTTTTTCGGGTCCATTTGGTTAAGAGCCGTTTCTCAAAATTGATGTCTTCCCAGGTTAAGCGCAACACTTCATCAATTCGGGCCAAAGTATGAAGCAGAACGATTAACAAATCTTTTTCATCGGTTTCCGGATTTGCAGCCAAAAGAAGTTTGATAATGTCCTGTTCCTGGGGGACTCGTTTCCGGGCTACGGAATGAGGAAGTTTTTCAATTTTTTTTACCGGATTTCGGTCAATGGATTCAAGAACATTTTCTGCATAACTGAACAAGGACGATAATTCTTTACGGTGGACATTGTAATTATTATTGCTTGGACGGGCACCCAAATATTTCGCGATGATATCCGGGGTAATTTTTGAAATGGGAAAATCATCACCACCAAGGAAACGACCGAAGGCCACAAAAACACTTTTTTTGTATTTCCATGTTTTTGAAACATGACGCCGTGATGAAAAATCAAGATACAAATTGCATAGCGTCAAGTAACCCATGCCGGTTGAGATCGGAGCTTTTTTTAAATCTTCCTTTCTTTTTGCCCGAGCGGCCACCGCTTCCATCTTTGTCTTGAATCCCCTGGCCGCATAAATTTCGTTTTGATACTGAAAACTGTAGCACCAATGCTTCCGCGTCTTGTCCTTCCATAATCCCATAAATTACCTCTTGTCTAAAGCGCCAAACCCCAATACCACCAGGCTTGAAGCCACCTAATTTTTTCACATGTTTATAAACGGTATTTTCTGAAATTTGTAATAATTCCGCGACATCGGAAGGGGTTAATAACTTGTTTCTGTTATGTTCAGGAGATTCTTTCATCTTTCATCCTCGAAGCGCGGTTACAGTTCTATTAATTATTTTTTCTTCTTTGAGAAATGCCCTTTGGCACAATCCGTACAGCAATAATGCAAATAGGTATTGTAATCAATTTTGCCTGTCATGTATTCATACTCAAGCTTAGTTATGCTGCTTTCACCGCTTTTCTTTACCAGACGGTAAAGGTGATTTTTCAATTCTCGTGGATTCATTATTTATGTCGGGTATCTAATCGAATTGATGAGAATAATAATTAAAAAATGACCAGGATAGGCCACATAATAAAAATACTTTTGAATCGTTTTAGGTATCCGGGGACCCTGGTGAAAGCTGGGGGAATACATGAGGGCAACGGAAACCGGACCGAACAAAACATAAAGGGAGCCGGATAAATAATAAACAAAAACATAAAAGGCGGTCATCACGCCCAGGAGGATCCCCGGCCGAGGGTGCAAAAAATAAATGGCAAAGACTATGAAAATATAGATTGATACGACATTGGAAAAGACAAGAAGCAGAGTCAAATAAAAAGCATGGAAGCCGTACCGCTCATAAAGGAAAAGAATAATCAAACCGAAAAGCAGGGTATACAGATCATTGAGCCTATGCAGATCCGGGAACAAGATATTAAAAAGCGGCTGAGTCACACAGGCACAAGTAACCAGGGCAATAATATAAAGCTGAAGATCCTTGGTATATTTTAGGCCCTGGGTAATGAAGTAAGCAAACAAGGGAAAAGAAAGGGCACCCAGGGAGCGCATTATAAATTCATATTCCGGGAAAAAGAAAATAGCTGAATGATCAATCGCCATTGTTATGAAGGCAATAAGCTTGATCAATTTTTAGAACCCAAGCTCATTGAATATGTAATCAATCTAAAAATACAGAAAGAAAAGGCAATCGTAACAATGGGAATGCCGATATAAGTCACGATATCACCAATAAAAAGGGAAAGGTCAAAACCTTCAGGTAAAGAAATCATTTTTAAAACCTCAAAGATAGGCCCAAAGCCAGGGCATTGCATGAAAGAGCACCAATGATCAAAGAAATACTCTTTGACATTAAATCAGAGGTATCCGTGGTCTGAACGTAATCAACCCAGCCTGGATTTGAATCAAGATCCGCGACATCAACAACCGTACGCTGATAATAAGCTTTATTCACCAAGTCAATCTGATTAGCATCCGATGTCATGTATGATTGTCCATCCACCATGAAATAAATTGACCCTGATTCAACCCGGTAAAGATCCACTGAACCAATACTGGTGACGGCTGCATATGATTGAGTATTTGATAAAATTATTAAAAAAAACACGATGCCTATTGAATGAAAACGAGAAGAACCAATCCGAAGGGCTGATATGATAGCACGAAGAATGATACCAAAAAGCAACGAAATAACTACAAGGCCAAAACCGTTACCAAATGCCTCTAAATCAATCATTATTTATATCCTAAAGATTTCATTCTATCATCGTAAATTTCATCAAAAGATTCTGCATAACGTTCGCCCCTCACATCCATTAAATTAGAGCGGTATTCCTCTTTCATCAAAGGTTCACGCCAAGTACCTTTGGAAGACTGCCAACGATTGAAAGAATTTTTAGCCGCAATTTCATTATCAGTCATACCGATATTTAAAAATTCTCGAATTTTGAAATAGGCAAAAATAATAAAAATGAGAGAAACCATACCGAGAAGCATCACGGAAATATCATTCGCAATAAAACTTTGAAGTGAAATTGTAATACTATCAAAAAGTAAACTTATTAAATCAGTTTCCATAAAGCACCTTTAAAGCATGGTATCAAGCACATTATGTGCAGCAAATGGACATACCCAGAGAATAAAGGGAAGGGGGAAAGAAATCCCCCAACCCTTTAGATGAAATTAACCTTTACCCATGGTACGCCGGATATATCTGTAGGCGAGGAAAGCAAGGTTAATGGTGACAAACGTGGTCAGGATAGTAAGAACCTGACTGTTAATGGTGGAAATGTCAAAGGCCGTCCAGAGATCAGCGACGGAAGGCGTGGCAAAAGACATACCAAACAGACCGAAGAAAGCGGAAAAAATGGACGCAGTGAAAAACTGTGAACGAGTGACGAGATTCTTCATAACAAAACTCCTTTTAAAAAATTAAAAAAAATTAACGAAAAACTTTAACAAGCAACCCAAGACCCACAACAATTATCAATATGGTGACAATGCCAGCCGCCGCCGTGTTAACGTCAGTTCTGATACCGTCAAACATATCTGATGAAATTAAAGAGGTATATCCGGTTGTTGCCAAAGCACGACCAGTGATCCCAAAAAGGACCAAAGATACAAAGAAGAGGGTTCGCTTAAGAAAAGACATAGCGTATCACCTCACTATTAATTAATATGGAAACCGAAAATTGAATAGTTTCCTGATTATCAAGACCAGTCTTTAACCAACTTAAAGAGGACCTTGATACACTTCCTTTGTTATACTTCAAACCGCCGATCAAGGTGGTTTCACCAGCCCGAAAAACAATCTGATTATCAATTTTACGAATAGATGTCCGCGGCTGCCTAACAAGATGAGGTTCCGTTCCAACCTCAAGAAATTCAATCAAACTTTGAATACTTCCAGAAAATTGGGTTGAAATAATGTTCCCGGAAACAGACGGTTTAAGAGTTAAAATAAGACCGGAAGAAACAGTCCCGAATTCATAACCCTGGGCCACGGTATCAGAAGAATCATGCATAGAAGAAACGGTAATTTCCTTAACATAAGGAATTTTTTCAGAGACATCGAGTTCAGCGGTAGAACCGTTCATGACAGAAATCCGGGCAGATTGAAGGACAGAAAAATCTTTCAATTCGTCCAAGGATTCAACAACGGATTGAAGTGATAGGTGGCCACCGCCAAGATTCAGGGAAAAGCCGTCATCTGAACCAGTCGCAGAAAATTCAAAAGGATTATCATATAAATCAGACAAACTAACAGCCAACTGGGACCAATCAATACCATGCTTAAGTAGGTGGACAAATATAATTCCTGTATAATCTTGCTTTGCAACAAATCATTGTTTTTTTAAATTTGCATAGCAAGGATATCAGATGAGACGTACGGGTAAAAAATTTATTTCTCCAATTGAGCCGTTGGCATTAAAATGGCTGTCACTTATTGAATTTTCGGATGAAGAGTCAAACCGTACTAAACTCAGGGCTCAAGCAATCCGATTGAGCAACTCTGGGTATAGTATCAGTCAGATTTCACAAATATGTTTGACCACTCAGGAAACAGTTTCGAAGTGGATTGATGGATGGGAAAAATATCAATTTGACTCTTTAATTGATAAACCACGTTCTGGAAGAACGCCGCTGATCCATAGTGAGATGCATGATGAAGTTATTGATATTGTGAAGAAAATCCAAGACAACTTAAAAGTGCCATTACTGAAATACAGGAAAATTTGGTAAAAAGTCAGCGTAAAAACCCTGAAACGGATTATAAAAAAAACTGCGTTGGTGTCGAGGACGGAAATCTCTCAAAAGCAAACGCAATGAGAACGAGTTCAGGGAAGCGCAAAAGGAAATTGAAATCTTGAAAGATGAAGATCAGGCAAATATCATTGACTTGTATTATTTTGATGAATCTGGCTTTACCGGCGTGCCTGAGATTCCATATGCCTGGCAAGATGAGGATGAGCAGCTTTTGCTTCCGAGTGGAAAAACCTCAAGAATCAATGTGTTGGGATTCTTGAATAAGCAAAATGATTTCTTTCCTTGCGTTTTTGACTGCTCAGTTACTTCAGATATTGTAACCGCCTGCTTTGATGCGTTTTCACGTTACATAACAAAAAGAACCATTGTTGTTCTGGATAATGCTCCAATACATCACAGCGCCATTTTTAAATCTCAAATTGGGACATGGGAAGAAAGAGGCCTTTTTCTATACTTTATCCCCAAATATTCACCGGAGTTGAATCTGATTGAAATTTTATGGAAACATATCAAGTACTTTTGGCTATCAACATCTGCTTATAAAGGATTTGAATTTTTGAAAACTGAGTTGAATAATATATTGGCAAGCGTCGGTAAGGAATTTACAATTTCGTTTTCTTAACCTGGATTTATATTTGTCCATGTACTTATATGTATGGCTGTCCTGAGACTCAAGAATCATGATATCGAAAACAACAAGGGTAAGGTATGGATTATTCTTGAAGTAATCGTAGATGGTCAAATAAGTATAATAATCGGTATTGAATACGATCCGTGAAGAAAGTTCGTCATAAAAAGACTCCTGAACACCGAAAGAACTTAATAATTTTATCAAATTTTCCTGGATGCCCGGCATAACAACCTTCACATAAGCCGGGGAAGTCTTGCGGACGATCAACACCCCTTGTTTATATTTAAAAAACAAACCATGACTGATTTGCAAAGATTGTAACAAGGTTTTAAGAGTGCCATGGTAAGAAGGCATGGAAACTGTTTGAAACTTAGGTTCTTCTTTTTTCTTAGAAACAGGGCCAGCAGACGGGGACCCGGGAAGGGAAGAATCATTTTGTTCTATGTTCTGCTCGACGGAACAACCGATATCAGCAACAATATTTATGCCCTGACCAATAAGAATCTGCAAAAAATCACAAAGTGAAACCGGAGCTATTAAATTAATAGAAACTTTAATATCGTCCGGAATTTTATCTAAATCATCATCAAATTTAATAAAATCCTTAACAAAAACATCCCTTATGCTGGACTTATTACGATGAAGGTCTAAAGGCTTATGCTCATCATAAACAGGCACTTTAAAAGAAGGTTGAACACAACCGGCACAAAAAATTAATGTCATTACAAGATAAAAATATTTCATTCAATCACCAGAACAGAACCGTCAATTTTTGATTTCAGAATTCTTTTTGAATTAATAATGCCAACGACTAAATAATCAGACAAAGAATCAGATTGATCCGAAGAAAAAGAATCAGACGGCTGATCAAAGGTATCAGGCTGATCCAAAGAATCAGGCTGATCCGAGATATCAGGCTGATCAACTTCAAGAAAAGATTCTTGCCTTTTTTCTTCAATAGAATCCGCAATGGCCTGGGTACCGAAAAGGTCACCGCTTAACAGACTTGACTGACTTAAAAAATAAAGAAAAAGGCCAAGAACCAGGGGAATTGCGTAGAATATGGGATGCTTCAAAATATTGGCAGGTTTTTCAATGCCAATTTCTTTGGTACCATTTGTAAAATAACTTTTATAACATTTAAATATTTTGGGATCATAAGTACAAGTTTTCTGACCAATTTGATCAAGAGTGGGGCCATAATAACAAAACCGAATATATTTTTTATTGATCAGGTTCCCAAACATATTCAATTTCTTATACCGATAGGTAAATTCAATCAGAGACCTGACAGAACTTTCAATACGTTCAACGTTTTGGGTTATAAGAATCAGGTCGACGCCCTGGTGACGGTGTTCACTTGCCCACTTTCCGAATTCTCTATTCTCTTTTTTCTGCCAATCCCGGGAATTAAAAAAATTCTGTGCCTCATCAATGATGATCAAATCCCCAGGCTTTATATGGTTCCAAAATTCAGTTACATGGTGTTCCTGAAGAGTAACAAGGTTTTCTTTAAGCTGGCTGTCATCCAGGTTAAGGAAATGCTTTATGATTTCCTGTTTTTCTTCCTGATCCGGACCGGAAATATTGGTCAAAATGCGCCGGCCCTGGGAAAGATTATCCAAAAGTTTACGCATGGCATCATAAGTTTTTCCGGCTCCGGGCAGGCCCTCGTAACAAGATATCATTTTAGACCCTTGTGAATGCTGCGGGAATAAGATTAAGGGTTAAACGGATCAGGCAGGCAGCGGCCAACATGCTAAGACATTGAGCGATATTCAATTTATAAAGAATGTATAAAATTTGATCAGGTAAAATATTCCAATCACCAAATGAACTAAGGGCGGTCACCTGGGCAAAATCAATAGCGGAAATGATTGATTCAATAATAGAAAAGAATACATCCAAAAACAGATAAAAAATTTCTGACAGCAGGTATAAAATACCGTCAAGAACCCAATTGAAAAAACCGATTAGCATTTCCCAAAACTTGGAACAGAAATCTATTATCTTATTAATCATGTTACCCCTTTTTCAGCACCAAAATTTTAAAACATGAAAAGCTTGTCAATAGGAGAAGAACTGTGCGTAAGATATCCCAAATATTATCATAATCTGAATAGTCTATAGTCGCAGTTTGATCAGTCGAAGAGCCCCATTTACCAATATTAACGGTTTGGATGGAAGAACCGGAACCGGATGGACCAGCAAAAATGCCAAAGGGAAGACTAAAAAGGTCTGATCCTTTTAAAGTGGTTATAAAAGAATCAAACCTGCCAGAATACTTGGTATTGATTGAAGTTAAGGTTTCTGTTCTATCAAGAGCAGAAATATTATCTGTACTTGTCGTATCTATTGTTTGAGAAGAATCTATCAAATTATCTTTGACAGATTGACCGATATCTTCAGCCGTGGGAAAAGAATCCTGCACACCGTCAGAGAAATTGCCGGAACCAGAACCAATTTTAGAATTTACAATTGCCAGTAAATCATTCGTAATACCGAGAGAATCAGAAATACGTTTTAAGTTCTGGTTTGACGCATCGGTATTACCTACAATTTTTCCGAAAGAATCACTATCACTATCACCTGTGCTTCTACCTTGAGAATCAGATGTACCTGAACCAGAGACAGAAGGTGTAGTAGGCGTTTGAGCTGTAACATTTCGTTCTGCATCAGTAATTAAACCAACAGCATCAGTGGATGTTAGAGGAGTGTTAGCAGTACCTGAAGGCATATTTTCTGTGGTTGTAGTAGTACCGCCACCACCGGGAATTAAATCAGTAGAATCTTGCCAAATCTGACTATTAACATATTGAGGTGAATAAGTTCCAGAAGAAACACCGGCATTTAGTTCAGATATAGTAAAATCAGACATAAGGACATAATCACCTTTAGAGGTGACGATGGCGGTTCCGACAATATTTCCTTGTGAATCAACCCAACGGGATATAATACGAAATTGATAGGGAAGAGGATCATCGGGATAAGCATCATATTCATCTGGTATGCCATCATCATCAGAGTCAGAGTCAGGAATAAAAAAATCAGGGTCAGAACCGGAAGGAGAGCAAGACAATATAACAGAATAGGCATTAAACGGATACCAATGCTGTTCAGGACCTGATGCAGCAACATACCAAGCCCACCCATAAACGACAGAAGCACCTGAAGATTTATTTAAAGCATAACAAGCCCCCGTCGGAGATGCAGCGCGACAAGCAGCTACCGCAGAAACAGAATTGTCGTAAGCCCCTTCTACTAAAATATCAGAAGGTAAGGCGTCAAAAAAAGAACCACAATCTGTTTCAGCGTGGACAGACTGCAAACCGAAACAAACAGAAAAATTAAACACAAAACTAAAAAAAATTACTTTAATTGCACCATCAATCATTAGAAAATCCACTTAGGTACAGCGCCACGAATGAAGAAATGGTCACTGTACCAAAGATAAAATTAATAATTATTAAAGGGTTGCCGTCGATCATAAATCAGTTGCTTTCCTGCCAGTAAACACGCCCATTAAATTCCTGGAACGTGATGGAATTGGAGTAGGGTGTCATCTCCAATGAATCATCATAGATTTCCTTGGCAACCCTGATTTTGAGAAATTTCTCAAGGCCTTTGACGGCAACAGACAAGTGATAGGTTTCGTCTCCCTTGGAAGTGGTGCCGGCGATCTTTTCCATAATCAAACCTTTAACGGATAGGCCCATGGGGATACCCTTCATAGGAAGCACTTTTTTTTCTTCTGACTTTTCTGCAACTAAAGACATAATTTTAATTTCTCCTTTACACATAAGTTTTTGATAAATTTAAATTGTTACGGTTAAAAACGATTTCCATTTTTTCATAAAGTTCATCTGTGTGAAGTTCAATACGATTTCGCAATTCACGCCAAACGATAGTTGACGCATCTATGGCGACATCTTTAAAATCATCCATGCTTTCAATTGTAGCGGCTACAGCAGAAGTCAGGCAGCCAATCCCTTGATCAATTAAAGCTTTGACATTGATATATTGATTCTTTTCACGATGCCGCCAGAGATTAGAATTTTCTGCATTAAAATCAACCAACTGTACAAGCTTCCAAAACGGAGAGATAACAGCATCCCGGGACTGATTATTATTTGACCTATCAACCTCGGTTTCACAATGTTTGGCCCAAGATTTGGAAGAATACCCCCAAAGGCCATTTAAAACGCCCTGGAGATCATCCACAGTATCAATTTGATACAAATCATCAGTTTTAAATTCCTTCAACGCTTCACGCCGAAACTGAAATTCTACACGAACGACGGGTGTTTTTTTATCATCAGACACTAAACCCCATTGCCGATTGAAAAAATCCGTCTTGGCCGTTGCCTGCTTAACGTTCAGTTCTTTTCGCTTATCGTAAATCCGACACATCAAAGCACCTTTGCCTATTGAGATACCGGATACCGACCTACCGACGTAATGAACATGGGCATCAATGGCCCTGGTGATCCATTTTTCAATATTGTGCAAATCCAAATCTCGAAAATTGATATTCACAAAGTCTGTGGATAAATCCACACGGGTAACATGATGTTTTTTAATAGAGATATCGCAGGATTTTAAAAACTTTTTGATATCTTCAAAAACACTGAAAGCTCCGGGATGGTGTGAAGACATTGACCCAATTTCAATGAGGCAGGTGGGGAAATCCCCATGCACAGACCTTTTATTGAAATAGATATGAGTATCGGCCATTGATATATGATAAGTAAAAAAACGACGCCCGGACCGGTGCACATTCCATTGAGGTGAAAAATAAGTAAAGGGTATGCACTCTTTTTCAAATTCTCTGGCAACTTCACGGGACTTTTCAATTTCTTCTAAAAGATTTGATCCAGAAAGATCGGCATAAACTGAAAGATGCAAGGTATCAATGTTAGAATAGACAGTCTTTAAACTGACTAATTGGGGGGTACATGTTATAAGGGCCTGTACCCCCTCACTGGAAAGCACCTGCGCTTCGCGCATGGGCTTTCCAGTGAGGGGACCCCCGAGGGGACTTCCATCAATTGATTGACAATTTTTATTCAAATCTTTAGAATTAGACATGTAAAGTTTCCTGGTAAGGGGTTTTACAGCTCGGAAAGGTCAATAGCGTCAACTATTGGCCTTTCACTTTCATAATCAAAGCCATCATGAAATTCATGCTCCCCGAAGGGATCAGAATAATAGCTATCCGGGTGTTCCTCTTTGCAAACACAGGGATATTCTCCGCAGTCTGGGCAATACATTTTAAACCGCCTCAAAATGAAATGATTCGTCTATACGTTTTTCAAGGATAGGTAACAGCGCTTCTTTGATAGCTGCCTTCATTTCTTCATCGAGTTCGAGTTCTCCGTATGATGTATTAAGAGAATGGACAGAAGGAAGTTGCTTTGCTTTGGCATATGAAAAACAATAGGATGATATCTCGGGCATGTGTTTTATCCTTTCTTTATTTTTTTGCACTTTATTTGAGCGAATGCTCGTTTAATGTCATCAGGGGTTGCGTTCTTCCACTGATGGATTGTGCGGTCTGGGAATAGTTCGGCCAGGCGTTCGGCAAGCGGCCAGGAAACCTGGCGTTTACCTGTCAACAATTTATTGACATATGTTTTGTCAACTCTGCCAATTGCAACCGCTATGTCATTTTGTGTCATCATACTTGTCATCTTTATACAAATAATGGCAAGAGTCAAGCAAAAAGTGACAAAATGTCACTATAATAAATAACAATCTGTCTTTATTGACAATAATGTGAATTTAAAAGTTTACTGGTGGTGTGTTATGTTTATTTGTATGGAAAATGAGCCTAAAATATTTGCCGCATGGCTGAAAAAATTTATAAAAGATGACAAGAAAATTACGGCCAAGGCGCTTGCAAAAAAAATTAACTGTGACCCAACAACTATATCATCATATATCCGTGGCAGGACTCAACCAGGATATGAAGTTCGAAAAGCTATCTTAGATATTACAAGTGTACCACACGAAAAAATGATGGCAGATGGTAGGGCTGCATTAGTGAAGCCAAATGACCCTGCAATTGAAAAAAGATTATCCGAACTGGAAAAAAGGCTAAATCAAGGGAAAGAAACCCTGAGAACAGACATAGCCACAGAAAGACACCGGAAGGTTATAGATAAATTTAAAGACAAAGACTTAGCCTTAAAATTAAACGAAATATTATTAGAAATCGAACAAATGGATAATTCAGCTTTGAAAGAAGCAGAAACTGTCCTGTCTTTATTGAAGATTAAAATAGAACAGGAGTCCACAAAAAAGAGAACAGCCAACGGCGAAGACTAACGGCAGGATCATACCCTTTACCAGAAAGAAAGACCCAAAAGAATAAAATCGATCGAAATTGAAAGATAAACATGGATAGATCATTTAGAAACAAATATCCCGAATATAAAGAATACGACAAGAAAAAAAAATTCCCGACATGGATATTAATCATAGTTTGTTTGATTATTAGCGGCCTTCCCGGCTACCTATTATTAATACAAAACAAAACCACATTTAATAAGCTTTTCGGAAAAACTAAGACCACCACGCAGCCAACACCACAGGAAATCCTATTTTATCGGAAAACACCGAACATAATTAAAGCACCCAACATAACTAAAAAACCTCAAGATACGACTGAGAAAATATATTCCTGGACAGATGAAACCGGAATTAAGCATTTTTCAAATGTTCAACCTTCCCAAACTATCAAAAACTTAACAACAACTAAAAACGTATCAAGCCGTGAAGATTCAATAATCATTAGAAATAACCAAATATTGATTCCCGTAACATTGAGTTATAACAAGAAAAAAACATCAACTTTCCTTGTCCTTGATACAGGAGCATCATTCACAACCATCCATGATGATTTTGCAATTTTTTTTGAACCAATCCAATACAGAGAAACAGTATCAACTGTTGCGGATGGAAGACAAGTAAACACAAAGACAACAACCTTTGATTATATTTCAGTCGGTCCCTATACCTATAAAAATATGCGTGTTGATATTATTCCATATGAAAAACAATCTAAAATAGATAACGGCCTTTTGGGTATGAATTTCTTAAAGCACTTCAAATACCAAATAGACTATAAGAAAAAAGTCATACGATGGCTATAGCCACTTAAACAAAGGAAAGGATAAATTGGAAAACGGGATATTTGAACTTTTCAAAACAGGAATATTGTCAACCTTAATTATTGGAATTTCATTCATTAGTTTTAATATAGCAATATGGTTAATTCTGAGACCGGTGATATGCTGGTACTTCAAAATAAATGAAAAAATTGAACTGCTTTCAGAAATTCTCGACCTACTTGAAGAACAAAATATAAGTCAAAAACACACAATTAAAAATAAACCAGAAGATAACAGTCTTGGGCACCAATTTAAAAAATATAGGTAAACACGAAAAACTTATGGCGGATAGCGCCGATCACCCAAACAGTTTAATGAATTCGACTGGAAAAATTTAAAAGCAGTCTGTAAGGAGAAAATAGGATAGCACCCAGGGAGAGCAGAGTATGGGAGCAGATTCGGATTGGGAAACAGCGCCGGCACGACTGGGGGCGGAAGAGATAGCCACCTGGAACAGCGCAATGGCCCAAGGCCCAAACTGCCCAGGTTATCCCCGTTGGTGTGTTGGGGATCTCCGATGGCCCTGCCGGGAGCTCGCTTGCGCGATGCCCAATAGAGTGAACAACCCAGGGTGGGACGGGTTCCGGTGGAAATATCCTACAGGAAACCGACAGGAGAACCCCGGCGGGGACTTGACCAACGGGAACCCGATAGGGATGATCCCGCCGAATAGCTACCAAAGGGGCACGACCAGGGGAAGTCGGTCAGAAGATGCCCGGCTGGTGATGGCCGGAAAAGGATCACCGCCAGGGGAAGTCGGTCAGAAGATGCCCGGCTGGTGATGACTGGCAAGGGATCACCGCCAAGAGAACTCCGACGAGGAAATGACCAACGGGAACCCGATAGGGATGATCCCGCCGAACAGCTCCCAAAGGGACCCGACCAGGGAACCCGGTAGGGATATCTTGAAGACAGCAGCCAGAGGGGAACCGAAAAAGCACCCAGCAGGGAACGGCAGGACACACAGAAATGCAAAAGGTATTAAATATACATAGTGCTATATGTATTAAGCAATTAATATACCAATAACAAAAAACCTTGATATATCAATGAGTTATAGTTATGGCATAGATATTGCTTTGGCCACAAAAATATATAGAACACGATATAAAAAAGAACCCGAAGACGCCAACCAAAATTGATACAAGAAGGCCCAAGGAGCCTCGATGATACCGGTACCAGTAGGTGTGTCCTGGTAGCAAACACCAGGAGGACACAGACGGGAACTTGACCAACGGGAACCCGATAGGGATGATCCCGACGAACAGATCCCAAAGGGACCCGACCAGGGAAAGTCGGTCAGAAGATGCCCGGCTGGTGATGACTGGCAAAGGATCACCGCCAAGAGAACTCCGGCGAGGAAATGACCAACGGGAACCCGATAGGGATGATCCCGCCGAACAGCTACCAAATGTAAAATACAAATTTAAAATGGTTGCGGTTTTGGTTGCGGGTTTTATCCCAAAATAGACAAAAAAAGAAAGGATATGAGGACAGACATATTGAAACAAAAGGTTTTTAGGGCTTTTGCAGCAATAACAACGGCTTTGGGAGCAGGATGTCGGAGGTTCAAGTCCTCTCGCCCCGACCAGTAAAAATAGCCTTTCGGACGATTCCCAACAAAAGCAATTTTTCCTAAACGAAATTTTTTCAGACCACCGACTTTGATAACAAGCCTTTTCCGATACTTTACAATCAAAACATTTCATGGTCGCACGGTGAGCGCATCAAGGTGATTCAGAAAAATAGATTACCCATATAGCTGCACGCGCGCTGATGCCGTTTCCAATACGTTTCAAAGAGGCTCCCTGCTTGCGGCCAGGTTGGTATTCACAGGTCCGAAACCTTAACTACAACGAACTATAAATTCCTAAAAAATTATAAACAGGAATTATTCTTTCTCATCTATCAACCTTCAAAGCCTTCCACCTTTTTAATAAAAAAAATAGTTATTAAAAAATCAAATAGTTAAAAACAAAACACACTTGGTTCACCTCATGGCACCCATCCTGCATAATGTTCCCGTGCTTTTCAATCCAAGGGGCTCGAAAAAAATACATTCCGCAGAGTTTACCCCGGATTCATTTCTTCCGAGCCCCTAAGTAAAACAAAGGAAAAACCCCATGGAGATGGCCGCTCAAATCCACAAAACCCGCAAAGCGTTCCCGGATCTTTACCACACCATGCACTGGCTTTCCCCTGGGGCAACCAGCGCTGCTGAAGCCCTGCGAAGAGAACTGCTTGATGAGATATCCACCCACACCCAAGCCAGGTGGGAGTTTGCCGGCACCAAACTGTATACCCACGCCCTATCCCCGGGCTGTGCCCTGTGCGGACAAGGAACCTGGTCATGCCTGTTCATAAACGGCATCTGCAACGCACGATGTTTTTACTGTCCATCGGAACAAAAAGACCCGGGTCCGCCAATGACAAGCTCAATTGAATTTGAACGGCCAAAGGACTATGCAGACTATGTAAAAAAATTTGGCGTCCGGGGCGTGGCGTTCAGCGGCGGAGAACCCATGATCAGCTTTGACCGGGTCGCCCGTTTTTTAGATCTCCTTGGCCGGGATGCGCCTGATCTTTCCCATATATGGATGTATACCAACGGCATCCTTGTCACCACAGATCGGCTGAAAATCCTTAGAGACAATGGCCTTAAGGAAATTCGTTTTGATTTGTCCGCCGTGGACTATGCCCTGGATAACCTGAAAAAGGCCGTGGGAATCATCCCCATTGTAACAGTGGAAATCCCGGCAATCCCCGAGGATCTGGAACGAACAAAGCCCCTTCTCAAAACGCTTGCCGACCTTGGGGTCAATTATCTCAACCTTCACCAGATCCGGTGTACCCATTTCAACCTGCCGAAACTGATTCAGCGAGGCTACACATTTTTGCATGGTCCCGGGGTGGCTGTACTTGAAACCGAGCTTACGGCCCTTGAACTTATTCAATACAGCCTGGATAATAACATAAACCTGCCCATAAATTATTGCGCATTCACCTATCGCCACCAATTCCAGAAAGCTGCGGCAAGGAAACGAAATGCAAATCTTATCAAAAATGGGTGGGAGGACATTACACCCACCGGATTTATCCGAACCATGATCCTTTCAGGAGACTTAAGTTCGGTCAACAACATTTCAAAATATCTTGAAACAAAAGGTAAAAAAGGAACAGACTGGACCACCGACAAAGAGGGCATTACCATCCCGGGGAGCCTGTGGCCCAACGGCCTGGATCTTTCAGGCTTGACCCTGACAGTGAAATACCATGCCACAGCCTTGCGCAGTGCCCCGTCAATGCGCTACCCGAATATACCGATTCAACTGAATCAAGACAGGCAGGTCATTATCGAAACGGACAACCAGCAGCAAAGTATTCAAATTGCCGGTCCAAAAATTCCTGGGTTTGCCAAAAAATTTCTGTACCCACAGGAACCTGATTCCAATCAGGCTCAATCCGGCCTTGATCTGGAATTGGAAGAAAAAATTTGCAGTTTTGAAAATTTTTCCCCAGGCCTTGCCCCCTATTATTAACGACCTGTTAAGGACCGTTAAGAATTGAACCTGCGCCTTGACAAGAACCGAAGGCCTGCTCTACTGTAACCATAACCCATGGCTCTCACAGCAGGCAGAACAAACACAGCTCTGGCTGCCCGTATCTGTTGACCATTACAACTTGGTGGAAAAATGCCTGCTAAATTCAGGATTAATCTTGAGGGCGTGGAATATTATCTTAGGACGGTTCAAAAAAATTTCGAGCATATTAACGACAGCCTGGATATGCGCCGGGAACCCATGCGCAATGAAATTGTCGAAAACATGCTTGCCGGCTACCGTTACATCAACACCCTGCTTGACCAGGATTTAAGCATGGTGGAGCAGGACGGGCTGCACCATTTCCTTGAACTTAACCATATTGTCTTGTGCGGGGAGGACTTAAAAAAAAGAAAGGATTTCCAACAGCACATCCTGGCCACAAGCGAGCGGTTTTACAGCCAGAAGGAGTTCTGCATCAAAGACCTGCGTTCCTGGGCAAAGAATCATAAGCATGTCACTCCCTGGAAACGCGCCGCCGGCATATATATTCTCCATGTCAGCCAGCCCCAGCTCTTTTTTGAAGGCAACCACCGGACCGGCGCACTTCTGATGAGCAGTATTCTTGTCCGTGCCGGCAAGCCCCCTTTTGTTCTGACGGTGGACAATGCCAAAGCATATTTTGACCCGTCAAGCCTTGCCAAAGCTACAAAAAAGGACCTGATGGGTAAATTATATAAACTGCCAAAAATAAAAAAGAGATTTGCAAAGTTCCTTGAAGCCCAAGCCAATCCGGAATTGCTGATTCGACCGTCTTGACACCTGGAAAATCCTTGAAATATAGCCCTAAAGCGCCTTTTCTCCTCCTGCTGTGCTGACTTACAAGCCCCTCATCAAATCTTAACAAAATCATAACATTTCAAGAGTAGTAATATAGTACTAATGTTGATGGTGTTAATTCTTAACCCAAAAGTATAGTTTGAAATGTTAACAATAGGAGAATCAAATGAAACTCAAATCTTTACTTAATGTTGCTTTATCCGCTGCCGTTGCAGCATCCTTCATGATTGCGGGCTCCGCAACTGCAGCGCCAATCAAAATCACCGGTGCCGGCGCAAGCTTTCCTGCACCAATTTACAGCGAATGGTTCAAAGACCTTGCCAAAAAAACCAATGGCGAAATCAAAGTGGATTACCAGTCCATCGGTTCCGGTTCCGGCATCAAAAACTTCATTGCTCACACCGTTGATTTCGCTGCAAGTGACGCGGCAATGAAACAGGAAGAAATTGATCAGGTACCCGAGGGTGTTCAGCTGCTGCCCATGACCGCAGGCGAAATTGTTCTTGCATATAACCTGCCCGGCATTGAAGGCCTCAAACTGCCCCGGGACGTATATCCCGAAATTTTCCTGGGCAAGATCACCAAGTGGAATGACCCCAAAATCGTTGCCACCAACCCCGGCGTAACCCTGCCTGATACCCCCATCACGGTTATTGTCCGTTCTGACAAATCCGGCACCACCTTTGGCTTCACCGGCCATTTAAGCGCCATCTCTTCTGATTTCAAATCTGCTGTAGGCCAGGGCACAATGGTTCAGTGGCCTGCCGGCAACATGGTAAAAGGCAAAAAAAATGACGGTGTATCTTCCGCCATTCGCCAGACCCCCGGGGCTATCGGTTACACCGAATACGGTTTTGCCAAGCTGAACAAACTGCCCACGGCATGCCTGGAAAACAAAGCCGGCAAATTTGTATGCCCCGGACCTGAAGGTGGGGCTGCTGCCCTTGCCAACGCTGTTCTGCCGGAAAACATGATCGTATTCATCGACGATCCTGCAGGCGATGCATCCTACCCCATTGCAACCTTTACCTGGATGCTGTTCTACAAAAAGAACAAAAGCCCGGAATTGGCCGCAGCGCTTCGCAACATGGTTGAATACTGCCTGGATGAAGGTCAGAAAATTGCTGACAAAGCCGGTTATATCCCCCTTCCTGAAAGTGTTGTAGAAAAAGTTAGGGAAGCCTCTAAAAACATCCAGTAAAAGAATCTTCTTTGTTGATCAGAGGGGCACTTTCATTTAAAATGAATGTGTCCCTGTTTCTTATCCGGAGACCTAAAAAAATGGCCGACAATGAATCTTTGGGTAATGTCGGTGGCAGGACATTATCCAAACCGCCTACCCCGGGCGACATTTTTTTTGACAAATCATTCAGGTTTCTGACCCGCGCATTTACCTGGGCCACCATTTTTCTGCTGGCGTTCATCGTTTATAAAATCGGCGGGAAAGCGTTGCCGGCGTTCCCTGACCTGGGAATTAAATTCCTGTTTACCTCTGTCTGGGACTCAGGACAGGACGTATACGGCATTCTTCCCCAGATTTGGGGAACACTCTACAGCTCATTTCTCGCCCTTATTTTTGGTGGGTTTTTCGGAATCACCATTGCAATATTCATTACCCAGAATTTTCTTCCCTATAAAATTGAAATTATATTAAAAAATATTATTGAACTGCTTGCCGCCATCCCAAGCGTTGTTTACGGACTGTGGGGCATTTATGTTCTGATTCCCCTGATCCGTCCCTTTGCCAATTTCCTGCACGAGTACCTGGGCTGGATTCCTTTTTTTTCCACACGGCTTTCGGGCCTGGGCCTTCTTCCGGCAGCACTGGTTCTCTCCATTATGATCCTGCCCACGGTTGCAGCCATTTCCCAGGATGCGTTCAAGGCCATACCCCATAAAACCAAGGAGGCCGCCTTCGGCATGGGCACGACCCGCTGGGAAGCCATTCTGCTGGTTTTGCTGCCCACGGCATCCGGTGGTATTTTCGGTGCCCTTGTACTGGGGTTTGGCCGGGCACTTGGTGAAACCATGGCCCTTGCCATGCTTGTCGGCAGCATGTCCACAGTTACGCTCTCCGTCCTTTCCCCGGCAGACACCATTGCAGCCCTTCTGGCCAATACCTTTTCCGAAGCAGACCCAGGACTTGAAACCGGCGCACTGATGTATGCCGCCTGCGTGCTCTTGCTGATCACCCTGATTGTTAATATTGCAGGTGCTGTCATTGTTGCCAAGGCAACACCGGGAGGAGATAAAAGATGAGCCGGATCGGCCCTCAACGACCACGGCTGGAACGTCAGCCCATGGAGCCAAGAGCGCTTAAGTCCATCATTTTAAGCACCATCACCATTGTCTGCGCGATCATCGCCTGTATTCCATTATTTTCAGTTCTTATCATGCTGTTGTACCGGGGTGGTAAACGACTGAGCCTTGAACTGTTCTACGCCCTGCCGCCGGGTGCATTTGACGCCCCGGGTGTGGGCGGTTTCGGCAATGCCATCTTGGGTACGGCTTTTATGGTGGGAATTGCCGGTTTGATCAGTATTCCGTTCGGCATCCTGGCAGCGATTTCTCTGGCAGAACTTGACCCCCACAGCAAAGTTTCCGAAATTGCCAGATTCTGCGCAAAAACCATGACCGGTCTGCCGTCCATTATCGCCGGCGTTTTTGCCTACGCCATTGTTGTCATTGTCATGGGCCATTATTCATCATGGGCCGGAGGCGTAGCCCTTTCCGTGCTGATGCTCCCGACCGTCATGCTCACCGCCGAAGAAGCCATTAAAATGGTGCCCAACCCCATGCGAGAAGCAGCCTACGGCATGGGGTGCACCCCGGCCCAGAGCCTGATAAAGGTCATTTTACCCGTTGCCATGCCAGGCATCATCACAGGTGTTGTCCTTGCCGTGGCCAGGGCTGCCGGAGAAACGGCACCGTTGCTGTTCACAGCACTTTTTTCCGAAAGCTGGCTTTCCCCCAACGATCCCACGGCATCTTTGGCCGTACTGATCTACAACTGGTCATCCAGCCCCTATGAAAATCTTATTGAACTGGCCTGGGCCGCATCACTGATCCTCGTTGTACTGGTATTTATCCTCAACATTGTCAGCCGCACCATCGGTGGTAAAATAAAACGATAGCTTTAAATCATGAACAAGGGAGTATAAACGCCCATGGAAGCATTAAAAGAAATAGATGCAAACGAAACCTATGAAAACGACCTGCCGACGGATGTTGCATTGGATTGTAAAGCCGAACGAATTTATTACGGAGATTTCCTTGCAGTCCGGGACAGTCACGTACCCATCAAAAGAAACCAGATCACCGGCTTTATCGGGCCTTCCGGCTGTGGTAAAAGTACGGTGATTAAAAGTATCAACCGTATGAATGACCTGATCCGGGGGTTCCGGTTTGTGGGGGATATCCGTTTCCACGGAGTCAATATCTATGCCCCCAATATCGACCCCGTGTCGGTTCGTCGCAACATCGGGATGGTGTTCCAGCAGCCCAACCCGTTCTCAATGTCCATCTTTGACAACGTGGCCTTTGGGCTGCGCTTGAACCGGTATAAAGGAAACATGCAAGAAAAAGTTGAAAAGGCCCTTAGAAGTGCTGCCCTGTGGAAAGAGGTAAAGGACAAACTTAAAAACAACGGACTGTCCCTTTCCGGCGGCCAGCAGCAGCGTCTGTGCATTGCAAGAGCCATAGCCACCGAACCCCGTGTTCTTCTCATGGACGAACCCTGCTCCGCACTGGACCCCATTGCCACCCGCCAGATCGAAGAGCTGATGGTCAAACTGAAAGAACAGTTCACCGTTGCCATCGTAACTCATAATATGCAGCAGGCAATGCGTGTGGCGGACCAGACTGCTTTCTTTGCCGTGGACATCTCCAGGGGCGGCCGGACCGGCTACCTTGTTGAAATGGGCCCCACCAAAGAACTATTTGAAAATCCCCAGGAACAACTGACCAAAGAGTACCTGCAGGGCGAATTCTCCTGATCCCACGTTTTTTACACAATTACCCGAAGAACCCCTGGAAAAAAGCTTTTCCAGGGGTTCTGTCGTTTATTGAACTTGTCACGCACGTCATATTGACGTATTTTCAATCTTAGCGCTTGTTTGGTAATTGATGAGTCATCAATCCACATTGAAATTTTACAATTTTCATGAACTGATACATACTTGTGTATTTTCTAAACCAATTAAGTTGATAATACTATGAATACAGTTTTTACCCAAGTGAGAAATGCATTGGGCAAACCCTATGACGATCTTCACTTTCTATTGAAGTGCTTTAAAGAGGTGCTGGAGGAAAATAATCAGCAGAAGCTGGTTGGTTTGCTTCCATGGATAAACGCTACACTTCCCTCCGATTCAGACCTGACAAGCAATGAATATATCCATATGATGTCGATGTGTTTTCAGCTGTTAAATCTGGTCGAGGTGAATGGGGCGGTACAAAGCCGTCGGCGTAAAGAAGATGAAAACATGGCTCAAGTGAACGGACTGTGGGCGAATCAATTCCAATATTTGAAATCCAAAGGTATCACCGAGTCCCAAATTCTAAACGTCTTGCCTAAAGTTTTGGTTGAACCGGTTTTAACTGCGCATCCGACAGAAGCCAAACGCACTGTGGTGTTACAGGCATACCGTGGGTTATATCTGTTGCTCGTTAAGCGCGAGAACCAAATGTATACCCGGATTGAACAAGCGGACATCCAGCAGGAGATCAAACATATTTTGCATCGTTTGTGGCATGTTGGAGAGATCTATATTGAAAAGCCACAGTTGGAGTCGGAGCTGGACAATATTCTGCACTATCTGACCCATGTTTTTCCCAGTGTGATTATGATGCTGGACAAGCGGTTGCGTCAAGCCTGGAAAGAATCCGGATTTGATCCGAAAGCGCTTAATAACTCGGATTTACTTCCGGTGCTGTCATTTGGAAACTGGGTTGGCGGAGACCGCGACGGCCACCCGCTGGTGACGCCGGAAATCACCATACAGACGCTTAAAAAACTGCGTATTCATGCATTTTATATTATTAAAAATGAATTAAAAGACTTGGCGCAAACGCTCAGTATCTATCTTAATATCTCGGAGGTGAGCAAAGGTTTTGCTGCTCGGATTAAAGAACTCCAAGAGGAAGTTGGCGTTAATGCCGAAATTGAGCTCAAAGAACATACCGAGGAAATATTTAAAGCTTATGTACTTATGTTAATTCAGAAAATTCCGATTGATCTGAGCCGGGAATTCAACCTTGAATTAAAAGATAAGCCCAATAGTTACCGCAGTTCCATCAATTTGATTGCTGACTTAAACTTGCTATACCAGGAGCTGGAAAAATGTGGCATGGGCGAGATAGCCCATGTTGATGTTGGTCGGACAAAGCGACTCTTGAAAATCTTCGGTTTCCATTTAGCAAAATTGGATATTCGCCAAAACAGTGCCTATCATGAGAAGGCATTAACCCAGTTGATTACCGCATCGCTTGGGGCTGAAGCAGCCGCGCAGATTGACGCGTCACAGGAGGCAAGGCGCGCTTTTCTGGATCAGGAACTGAAAATCAACCGTCCGTTTTTGGTGCAGCATAACAACCTTGACCAGGAAGGACAAAATGTGATCGGGGCCTTTCAGGTTGTTAGTGATCATGTTCAACGTTACAGCCCCAATGCTTTCGGAAAATTGATTGTGAGTATGACCCGAAATACGGAGGATCTGCTTACAGTTTACCTGTTCCTGCGTGAAGTCGGTTTAATTATAAAAAACAACGATGAGCTGGGTACACGTCTTCCAGTTGTGCCGCTTTTTGAAACCATTGAAGACTTGAAGTTAAGCGCAGGCATTCTGGCCGATTATCTGTGCCATCCGATTGTAAAAAAAAGTTTGCAGATGCAGTCGTGTAACAATCCCAATGGTGAATTGATTCAGGACGTCATGATCGGTTATTCAGACAGTAACAAGGACGGCGGCGTTCTGGCGAGCGCCTGGTTCTTGCACGAGGCACAGAAAGAATTGACCCAAATAGGCGAAAAACACGGCGTGAAAATCCGTTTCTTCCACGGTACCGGTGGCAGCATCAGTCGTGGCGCGGGACCAAGTCATTGGTTCATCAAAACTTTGCCGCACGGATCAATAAATGGTAAATTTCGAGTTACCGAGCAAGGCGAGACAATTGAGAGAAAATATGCCAACCTGGTGAATGCAGCATATAATCTAGAGCTGATGGTTTCGAGTGTTACAGCACAAACCGTGTTACACGAAAACACCAAAGGCAAGCACGAAGAAGTTGAGAGTCTATTCCATCGCTTAGGTGATCGGGGGCGTCATTATTACCGGCAGCTGATTTCCGATCCTGATTTTATCACCTTCTTTTCCCAGGCAACACCAATTGATGTTATCGAGTCGAGTAAAATTGGTTCTCGCCCGGCACGTCGTACCGGGAAACGCAGCATGGAAGACCTTCGGGCAATTCCTTGGGTGTTCAGCTGGTCGCAATCGCGCTTCAATATTACCAGTTGGTATGGTGTCGGCGCCACCTTGAATGAACTGAAAAACCAAAGCCCGAAGGCGTACGAAAATTTGCTTCATTTCGTTGAATACGATCCTTTTGCACGTTATGTGATGACAAATTTGGACAGTAGCCTGGCATCCACGGATGTGCGGATTATGGAAAAGTATGCTTCGTTGGTTCAGGAGGTGGAGATTCGTGACCGAATCATGGGGATGATTAAAAATGAACTGGACTTAACGCGTAAGATGGTCGCCGATGTGTTGAAACGACCAATTAACGAACGACGCATTAATCACTATTACTCAACCATACTCAGAGCCGAGGCGCTTAATAATTTGCATGATGCGCAGGTTCAATTGCTACAAAAATGGCGCGAAGCTAAAAACGCCAAGTCGAAAAAAGAGGACCATTATCTATTTGCCCTTTTGCAGTGTGTTAATGCAATTGCCAACGCACTCGGCGCAACAGGTTGATCTGAAAAACAGATTTCAATTTTGCCGAGGCTCTTTTTATATAACGGCCATGTCTTGACGGATACAACAAACAATGAAAGATGTGAGTAGTGAGTATTGAGAAAACAGCTTGTTTTAAATCTCACTACTCAATACTCATAACTTTCTTATAAAAAGCAATGCAGGGCTAAAAGGGCCGCTGTAGGCGCTTCTCCCTCTTGTTTCCTCTATCTTGTTTCTAATTTCTTGCAAATATCATTGAAAAACCTTGCTCAATTTGATTTAATCCATAGTTTATGATTATTTAATGGTATTCTAACCCGTTAAAGAAAGGGCGGCATGTTACCCGATATCAGCGGCATCATTATAATAGCCGGAAATTACGGCAGCGGCAAAAGTGAAACGGCCGTCAACCTGGCAGTCGTTTCCCGGCGGGCGGGAAAAAGTGTCAAGATAACGGATCTGGACCTGGTCAACCCCTATTTCAGAAGCAGGGAAGCCAAAAAACCTCTGGAAGATTTGGGCGTGGAAGTGGTGCTGCCGGACAAAAAATACATGCATGCGGATCTGCCCATCCTTAGCTCTGCTGTGGGTGACATGATTAAAAATCCAGCCCAGGTGACCATTTTGGATGCAGGTGGCGATGGTGCAGGAGTGACTGTTCTTGCCGCCCTGGCAGATGTGCTTAAGAAAAGCCATGTCAAACTGCTGCAGGTCATTAACCCGTTGCGACCCAATACCAGGGATGTCCAAGGCTGCATTAAAATAAAGGCGCAGATCGAAGCCGCCGCAAAATTGCCTGTCACGGGCCTGATTTCCAATGCCAACCTTCTTGACGAGACCACGCCGCAAATTATTTATGACGGTTACAATCTGGTGACCCGGGTATCCGAAGCCACCGGTCTTAATATTGAATTTATAACAGCGTCGACCAGGCTTATGCCCCAACTTGCCACGGAACGGATATCCTGCCCGATCCTGCCCATTGACCGGTTGCTGGCATTCCCCTGGACACGCACTTAACACCAAGGAGTACTACTTACAATGGCATATAAACACATTATTGATGCCGAAAGGTGCAAAGGGTGCGGTCTTTGTGTGCATTTCTGCCCGAAAAACGTGCTTGAGATCACCGACAAGGTAAATGCCAAAGGGCATTTTCCGGCCTTCCAGGCCAGACCGGAGGACTGCATTTACTGCGCCATCTGCTGCACCATGTGTCCGGATGTGGCTATAAGTATAGTTGAAGAACAAAGTGCTTAATTTTTTATAACAGCCATGGGCTGACCTGACATATCAACTGCCAGGCATAGCCCACAACAAAGGTTGAAAGATCTGAGTAACGTACCCAGACTTTCTTATAAAAGGACAAGAGAAAATGGCTAAAGTCTTAATGAAAGGCAATGAAGCAATCGGCGAAGCCGCCATCAGGGCCGGTTGTCTAAACTATTTTGCATACCCCATCACGCCCCAGTCGGAAGTCGCCGAATATCTGAGCAAACGCCTGCCCGAAGTGGGTGGTGTGTTTCTTCAGGGCGAAAGTGAAGTGGCCGTGGGGTATATGATTTTTGGCGCATCAGGTGCCGGAGAGCGTGTTATGACGACGTCATCATCTCCGGGCATAAGTCTGATGAGCGAAGCAATTTCCTATATTGCCGCGGCCGAGTGCCCGGCCGTATTTGTCAATATCATGAGGGGCGGACCGGGGTTAGGCGGAATTTTGCCGTCCCAGGGTGATTATTTCCAGGCAACCAAGGGCGGCGGCCACGGCGACTATCATCTGTTGGTCCTGGCACCGGACGGTGTTCAGGAAGCCGTGGAGATGACCATGCAGGCATTCACCCTGGCTGAAAAATACAGAAATCCCGTCATGATCATGGGTGACGGCATGATCGGTCAGATGATGGAACCGGTGGAATTTCCCGATGATCTGAAAACCGAACCCAGCAATAAGGATGACTGGGCCACCAACGGTATGTCTACCCGGAAGAGCAAAAAGCCCAATCTGGTGAAATCTCTGTTCCTGGATTCGACTGAATTGAACCAGCACAACATGAAGCTTAAGGCTAAATACGAACAGATGAAAAAGGAAGATGTTCAGTATGAGCTTTATAATGCGGACGGGGAGTATCAAATTCTGCTGGCAAGCTACGGTACCATGAGCCGTGTATGCCGCACCGCCATTGACATGCTCAAGGAAGAGGGTATTGAAGCCGCCATGTTCCGACCCAAGACCTTATTTCCCTTTCCTGAAAAACAGGTGCATGATGCCGCAGCTAAAGATAGCTGTAAATGCGTTATCAGCATTGAAATGAGCATGGGTCAGATGGTGGAGGATGTCCAGCGTTGCGTTATGGGCAAAAAACCGGTGGAATTTTACGGGGAGTGTGGTGGTGAAATCCCGTCGCCTGAAAAAATCATCGAAATCGTAAAAGAGCTGATCGGGTAATGCGCCGGTCAAGGAGAAAATAATGGGAAAAGCTTTTTCTACGCCAGAGGCGTTAACAGACAATTACACCCACTATTGTCCCGGCTGCACCCACGGCATTGTCCACCGGCTGGTGGCCGAGGCCATAGACGAATTAGGCATTCGGGAAAAGACCGTTGGCATCGCCCCTGTGGGATGCGCTGTCCTGATCTACAATTACTTTGACTGTGACTTCCAGGAAGCCGCCCACGGCAGGGCCCCTGCCATGGCAACCGGCATCAAGCGGGTACGTCCGGATCTGATGGTATTCACCTACCAGGGAGACGGTGACCTTGCCAGTATCGGCATGGGTGAAATCATTCATGCAGCTAATCGGGGGGAGAAAATCACCGTCATCTTTATCAACAACGCCATTTACGGCATGACCGGCGGCCAGATGGCCCCCACCACCATGCCGGGACAGCGGGCCACCACGGCCCCGGCCGGCCGTGATACGGCACTGACAGGGATGCCCATTCGCATGGCCAATCTCATGAGTGAAATTGTGACCCCGGGTTATGTGACCCGGCAGGCCGTACTCAAGCCACAGATGGTGAACAAATGTAAAAAGGCCATTAAAAAGGCCTTTGAGTATCAGATGAACAATACCTGTTTCAGCTTTGTGGAGGTGATCTCCACCTGTCCCACCAACTGGGGCATGACACCCGTCGATGCATTGAAATGGGCCGAAGAAAATATGCTGCCTTACTATGAACTGGGCGATTACAAAACCCCTGAAGAGGCCTAAAAATATCGGGAGAGACCCATGCAGACAGAAATTAAATTTGCAGGATTTGGCGGCCAGGGCATTCTTCTCAGTGCCAAGCTACTGGCCTATGCCGCAATGAAGCAGGGATACCAGGTCGCCTGGATTCCCTCCTATGGACCTGAAATGCGGGGCGGCACCGCATATTGCACCGTTGTGATCAGTGACAAGCTCATTGGATCACCCATTATAAAAAACCCCACCCACCTGGTGGCCATGAACCGGCCCTCCCTGGAAAAGTTTAACGACACCATCAAGCCCGGCGGGGTTGTCTTCATCAACTCATCACTGATTCCGGTCAGAAGCCGGCGCAAGGATGTGATTGAGCTGGTGGTGCCGGTCAATGATATTGCCATTGAGGCCGGATCCGTAAGAGCTGCGAACATTGTTGCCCTGGCCGCATTTGCAGCCAAAAGCAAGGTGGTGGATCTGGATATTTTGAAAAAATGCATCCAGGAGGAATTTTCAGCAAAGCCGAAAATTATTCCCTTGAACATGGAGGCGTTTGACAGGGGCGTGGCTGCGGCCCAGGCATAGTCTAACGAACGATCTCCAAAAAATAACAAAGGTGGGAAAAAGTCCTTTAAAAGTCTTTTTCCCACCTTTGTTCAGAGGGACAGTACCAGTGGCTTAATGCACACAGAGCTTTGCGGTCACAGCGGCGGGACTGCTCCCGAATTTCACGCGATTCCCTTTTGACTACTTTCTTTATAAGAAAGTCTGCGTAGCTTACTCAGATCTTTCAATCTTTGTTGTGGGCTATGCCTGGCAGTTGATATGTCAGGTCACCCATGGCTGTTATAAAATATTTTATGGTTTTCGTTTATCCTTGAGTACTGAATTTGAAATGACAATACGCTGAATTTCGCTGGTGCCTTCGTAGATGGTAAATACCCGGGCGTCCCTGTAAAACCGTTCCACCGGGTAATCTGTGGTAAACCCGTATCCCCCGTGGATCTGGATGGCCTGGGCCGTGATTTCCTGCACCATTTCAGAGGCAAACAATTTGGCCATGGATGCTTCCCGGGTGAACTTTTCACCCCGGTCCTTCATGGATGCCGCGGAAAGAGTCAACTGCCGCGCGGCTTCTATCTTTGTGGCCATATCCGCAATCTGAAAACGAATGGCCTGGTGTTTGGTGATGGACACGCCGAACTGTTTGCGTTTGCCGGCATACTTGATTGCTGCATCAAAGGCGGCCTGGGCCACACCAAGGGACTGGGCTGCAATGCCGATCCTGCCGCTGTCCAGGCCGGACATGGCGATTTTAAACCCATCCCCTTCCTTGCCCAGGATATTGGCGGCCGGTACCCGGCAATTTTCAAAGATCAGATCCGTGGTGTCCGATGCCCTCAGACCCATCTTGTCTTCATGATGCCCCACGATAAGACCGGGTGTTGCCTTGGGTACAATAAAACAGGATATACCTCTATAGGCCTGGGCTTCGTCGGTTTTGGCCGTGACAAGGACCACGGAACTGCTTTCCCCGGAAGTGATAAACCGCTTGGTTCCGTTAATCACGTAATCATCGCCGTCCTTCACCGCTGTGGTGGTCTGGCTCACCGGGTCAGACCCGGCATCGGGTTCGGTCAGGGCAAAGGCCCCGAGGATCTCCCCGGAGGCCAGGGGCACCAGAAATTCCTGCTTTTGCTTTTTTGTGCCGAATTTATTGAGGGATTCACACACAATTGAATTCTGCACAGACATTACCACGGAAGTGGATGCACAGGAATATGCGATTTCGGACAGGGCCAGCACATAGGAAACCGCATCTGCGGCTTCCCCGCCGAACTCTTCGGGTACCATCATACCCATCAGCCCAAGCTCCCCCATCTGTTTAAAATTGTCGGAGGGAAACTCCCGGGTTTTATCCCGTTCCGCAGCCGTGGGGGCAACCACTTTGCGTGAAAATTCACGCACCATATTCTGGATCATCACCTGTTCATCAGTTAACTTGAATAACATGGTATCTCCTTTTTTTCAAAAAAACGGATTCAAGGCGCATAGACCACCACAATCAGTTCGGCATCGTGGTCCCCGATATTGCGCAGGTCATGCTTGACCCCTGAATTAAAATGAAGGGATTCCCCTGTTTTCAAGACATTGATATGGTCGCCCACCTGGATTTCAACGTCACCGTCCAGCACATAGGCAAACTCCTCGCCCTCGTGCTGAAACCCAACGCCTTCATGGCTGGCACCGGCTTCTACAACGATGCGGAATGCCTTTAAATGGTTGTTTTCAGCGCCGGGCGACAACGGTGTATACGCATAATGATCCGTGCGCTTGGTATAGGCATCGGTCCTGGCTTCCACGGAATCATCCGACTCCTTGAGCAAGAAACCGGAAGCCAACTGAAGGGTGCGTGAGAGCTGGAGCAGCGTTCCCACCGAAGGACGCTGCTCTCCGCTCTCGATTTTCTTAATGACATCTTTTGACAGTCCGGTCTCATTGGCCATGGCGTCCAGGCTGAGTTTTTTATCCAGCCTGGCTTGCCTGATTCGAACGCCCACATGGGTAACTTCTTTGTCTTTAGCCATACGATCTCCAATAGTTTGAGGGTGATCAAACTTCATCTTTGACTGAGCGCTCGTTCAGCGCCGATGGACTAAAAATACATAAGGTTAATTTACTCTACAACTTCAATCCAGCCTTGCGTATCTTCAGCTTTTCCGTACTGAATGTCAGTCACGGCATTATAAAATTTCATGCATGTTTCACCGGGAGTACCGTCGCCGATATGAATCACCCGGTCTTTATAGCGCAACTCTCCCACCGGGGAAACAACGGCTGCAGTGCCGGAGCCAAACATTTCCTGCAGGGTGCCGTTGTCAGCCGCGGCAATGACCTCATCAATGCTGATCCTGCGCTCGCTGACCTTGATGCCCCATTTTTTGGCCAGCTCAATGACTGAAAACCGGGTAATGCCGGGCAGGATGCTGCCGTTGAGCATTGGGGTGATCAGTTCGTCATTGATGAGAAAGAAAATATTCATGGCCCCGACCTCTTCAATATATTTGAGCTCGATACCGTCCAGCCACAGGACCTGATTATATCCCTCTTTTTTTGCCTTTTCCCCGGCCAGAAGACTGGCTGCATAGTTACCCGGGGTTTTGAACTCACCGACACCGCCGCGTACGGCCCTGACATGGTCTTCGCAGACCCAGATTTTGACGGGCTGCAAACCCTGGGCATAGTATGATCCCACAGGAGAGAGAATGATAAAAAACTTGTATGTATAGGATGCCCGGACACCAAGAAAGGGGTCAGTTGCCACGATGGTAGGCCGGATGTATAAAGAGGTTCCCGGGGTTTCGGGAATCCAGGCTTCTTCGATTTTAAGCAGTTTTTTAAGTGCATCCATGACGAAATCGATATCAATTTCAGGAATGCAAAGGCCCTGGCTGGAACGGTTCATGCGGGCAAAATTATCCCGGGCCCGGTAGAGCTGAATTTTACCGTCTTCTGTTTTATATGCTTTAAGTCCCTCAAATACGGCCTGCCCGTAATGCAGCACCATGCTTGCCGGCGACATGGAAAAATCGCCGAAGGGTTCAATGCGGGCATTGACCCATCCCTTGTCCTTTTCATAATCCATGACAAACATATGGTCGGTAAACACCGTACCAAATCCCAGATCTTCATCCTTGGGGCGGGTTCCTGGTTCAGATACCCGGGTAACTTTAACCTCCATTGCGCCTCCGTTCTCAATTGGTTTTAACTGTCATTTAACCGGCCGGCCTTATACCTTATTATATATAAGGGTGCATTCCACAAAATACCGGTTAAGCCGCTCACAGCAAAGCAGCCCATACTTTTAGCAAGTTGCCATATTAGGACAATAATAAATTGAAAGCAAAGACATTTTAAGACGTTAGTCAATTTTATGCCCGGGAGCGCAGATAAAATAAATTTAACGCTTATTGATACGGATCATGAATGATAAAAAATTATTTTAACATCCTAAAAATATCAATACCTTCATCACTCTCTTGTTTCCAGTTTCTTGCCATTAACGCTTAAATTAATAATCTTGATTGGATGGATTGAAATAACCGTGGATCAGATGAGGGAAAGTTTGACTCAATTCTTTTACCAGATTTGCCATGCCGGTCGGGGAGCCGCCCGGGGCTGCTTTTTCCATAATGCGGATGTAATGCCGGGGGTCAAAATTAAGGTTGCGCCACTGAATCATGTTGATGTCCGTGGTGCGGATAAAATCAAAAAGCGCCTGTTTTTCCTGTTCACAATCGGTAAATCCCGGGCAGTTCAGGTAATTGATTGCCACAAAACGGCCTTTTGCCCTGGCCCTTTTGATACTCTCCACAACATCTTCAAAACAGTAGGATTTGGGACGAAAATAGGCGGTATAACACGATTTGCGCACCGAGTTCATACTCACACGCATGCTGTCCAGGCCAACATTGCACAGACGTTCCACCCGGTCGGGCAAACTGGCATTGGAGTTCAGATTGATGGTGCCTTGATCGGTCTTTTCCCGGATCAGGACAATCGCTTTTTCAATGGCATCTGCCGAGGTTAACGGCTCTCCCTCACACCCCTGGCCAAAACTGACCACGGCCTTTTCAACTTTCAGGATATGTTCCAGGGCAACGCCTGCAATCTCTTCCGGATCAGGGATAAAGGATATTCTCTCCTGGCAGGCGCAAAGATTATTTTCCGTTTGAAGGGAGATACATCCAAGGCACCGGGCGTTGCAGACCACGGATGTCGGCAGCGGGGCTTCATACCGGCCCAGGAAAAAATTTTTACCGGCCGGGCACCCGTATTCCAGGGCGCATTTCTCCAAATGGCGCATCAGCCGGTTGTCCGGATATTTTTTTCTATATTTGTCAACCCCTTTCTGAACCTGGTCAATTGGCATCAGCCGCAGATCCTGACGGGGTTCGTCATCCACCTGAAGGGCCGCGGAGCGGAAATTATTTTTCCCAAACCCCAACGCGCCGTAGGAAAAAAGAGGCAAAGGCGTATCCATGCCAACATCATCATAGGCACAGAAATGCAAGTTCACATACCCCGGGGAGTTGAACACACCCACCGGATAAATACGCTGATCCGGCTGGAAAGGATTGGTTTCAAGGGTTTCAAAGCGGTCGGTGGCAAGGTTGAACACAATGGGCGCTCTGCCGGGCAGCATCATCAGTTCACTGCCGTGGGGCATGGGACAGGTACCGGATTTTGTCAGAATAAAAAAATCATTTCCGGACATGCCTGCGGCAGCATATCCGTCCAGTTCAAAAATATTGCCGTGTTCATCAGCCACCACAGCCGTGAGCATCTGTTTATTAATATATGCCATGATGATGCAGGATATACCAGAATGGGGCCGGGATCTCAATTAAAGATTGTTTCCGAATATCAATTTTTGAACGAAAAACTTACCCATCGACCGCGTTGCATTAGGCATTTTAAAAAAAATTTACATGCATCAGCACTGTCCGGGTGCGGCGGGTATTGACAGGTGGAAGGGAATAACGCATTCTACGCCTTGATGTCAAAAATTTCCCCCATATCCGTCCCTGAAAAGGACAAAAACAGGACCGATGTCCCGGTCACCGTCATGACGATGAATCTTAGGTTCGGCCTGGCCAAAGACGGTCCCCATGCCTGGGACCACCGTAAGCCCCTGGTGGAGAAAATCCTGGAAACCTACCCCTGCGATTTTATCGGATTCCAGGAGGTCAACCATTTCCAGGCCGAATTTCTGACCCGGTCACTGAGGTGCCACGGTCATATTGGCTGGCATAACAAAAGGGTTACATGGTGGCAAAGCAACCTGATCCTGTTCGACCCGTCCTGGGAATGCCTGGGTCATCGCCATTTTTTTTTGAGCCCCACCCCGGAGATCCCCTCCCGGCTTCCCGGTTCCAGATGGCCCCGGCAGTGCGTCATTGGATGGTTTAAAAAAAACAACCGGTATATGCTGATGGCCAACACCCACTTTGATTTCACATCCGAAGTCCAGCAAAAAAGCGCTGGTCTGGTCATGGCGTTCTTGAACCGCTTTCCCATGGGAATGCCGCAAATCATCACCGGAGATTTTAACACCACCCCGGGGTCACCAGCCCATCGGTGTTTTAAATCCCGGGGATTTGGTCTGGTCATGGAAGGCAGGCCCGTCACCACCTTCCACAAGTTTACCGGAAAAGAGACAGGGCGTCACATCGACTGGATACTATACAGAAACGGTCTGTATACCGTGTTCGAAGAGGTGATACAGGATTCCTTTAACGGCCTTTTTCCATCCGATCACTACCCCGTCCGGGCCGGTTTTGCCTGGACGCGCCAAGCCCCCCACACATATTGAATGCTGTTTTAAAATAGGCCGGGACAAGGATAAATACCATCCTTGTGGGGGAAATTTGCTATCTTTTAATTGAGATCGGCCAAGTCCCTAAGTAGTTTCTTTTTTATAAGAAAGTCCTGGTTAAGTTAGGTCTACTCCATAATACCAATATGACCCGTTTTTTCAAAATGCACTGCGCAGCGGACCAGTTCGCTTGCATGTTTAATATTCAACTTTTTTTTAATGCGCTCCCTGTAGGTGCCAATGGTTTTAATACTCAAAAACAGGCGCTCGGCAATTTCCCGGGTTGAAAAGCCCCTGCCGATAAGCTTGAAAACCTGAAGCTCCCGATCGGTTAAACGGTCGAAGGGACTTTTTTCCTGTGCCTCGGGTGGATTGGCCATGGACAAAAGAATATGTTCTTTGACTTTTTCATTGAGGTATATTTTTCCGGTAAGCAGAAGACGGGCGGCCTTCACAACCGACTCCACAGCCTCCTGTTTCATAATGTAGCCATGGGCACCGGCAGACAAGGCCCTGGGTGCATAAAGGTATTCATCATGCATGGAAAGCACCAGCACAGGGATATTGCTATGATGCTGTTTCACATATTTGACCAGATCAAGCCCGTCAGACTGTTTTAAGGAAAGATCCACAATGATCAGATCCGGGTTTATATGATTTATTTCATCAATGGCCTGCTCAACGTCTCTGGCACTTCCATGTGCGGCTAAGTCGGGCTCCTGATTGATCAATTCCGCCAGACCCAGCCTGAAAATGGGGTGATCTTCCACCAGCAAAATTTTCTTTTTGGACATATGCCATCCGTATTGACTGTGATATCGTTCGTTTTTTATATCACCAACCAGGTATGAATACCAGATTTTTCAGAGATTACGAAGCGGTGCTGTTCGGAAGGGTCAACGAAACCTAAAAAAAGCAGAACGCGACCTAATCCTTTAACGCAACAGGTTTTCCAAGGATCTCCGACCAGATCACGGCCTTTCGAAGTCCCCGGACCCTGGCCGGCAGTCGTCTTGGGCCTGACTTATGACACCGTGCCGGTGTGGCATCATGCCCAGAAGAGTTTCGGGCTGAAGCCTTCGAAACCCTTGTTTCAGGTATCTTGGCGGCTTTTCTGCGGGGTTCTTTTTTTGCGGAAACTAAAAGAGTTTTTTCATTAACAGCCTCAATCTGCTTCAGGACTCGAACACCCGGCTCTTCAGGATAAAAATCAAATTCTTTTCTGTCATCAATTTTATCCCAGAAGGTTTGATTTACAGACGCTTCCCCGGTTCGATCAAAGGGCGGTTTGTTTTGCCTTGACGCCTCTTTTTTGCGGGCCTGCTCAGCCTGGGCTTCCATTTCCCGGGCCGCCTCTCTAATTGCCTCACTTATTTTTCCCAGAACGGAAAATCCGCTCTGCTTTGATTTCCCTGGTTTTTGTGCCTTTTTTCTTTTCAATAAAGGCGCCCCAATAAAAATCAGAAATAAGATCAAAGTAATAACATCACCAAAATCCATCATGTTCTCCTGATCTTGTTTTGACTATTATTTCTGCTCGGTATCATCAGGCTGATCAGGGGCTGCAATGGTATCCCTCATCCGGGTGTCGGCACTGATATTCTGCATCTTATAATAGTCCATAATCCCAAGGTTGCCGCTTCTGAAGGCCTCGGCGATGGCCAGGGGCACCTGGGCTTCGGCCTCCACCACCTTGGCCCTCATTTCCTGGACCCGGGCCTTCATCTCCTGTTCCTGGGCATAGGCCATGGCCCGTTTTTCCTCGGCCTTGGCCTGGGCAATCTTCTTATCTGCCTCGGCCCGGTCGGTTTCAAGTTCAGCCCCGATGTTTTTGCCCACATCCACGTCTGCGATATCAATGGAGAGAATTTCGTAGGCCGTACCTGCATCCAGGCCCTTGCTTAAAACAGTTTTGGAAATGGTATCCGGATTTTCCAGCACCTGTTTATGAGTGACGGCCGACCCAATCGTGGTAACAATGCCCTCGCCCACACGGGCCAGAATGGTCTCTTCGCCGGCACCGCCCACCAGTCGGTCAATATTGGCGCGCACCGTGACCCTGGAGATGGCTTTAAGCTGGATACCGTCCTTGGCCATGGCCGCGACAATGGGGGTTTCAATAACTTTAGGGTTAACCGACATCTGGACCGCTTCCAGCACGTCCCTGCCGGCAAGATCAATGGCAGCGGCGCGGTTAAAGGGAAGGTCAATATTGGCCTTGTCCGCGGCAATCAACGCCTGGATTACCCGAGAGACATTGCCGCCGGCAAGGAAATGGGACTCAAGGCTGTCCGTGGCAATATCAATCCCGGCTTTTACGGCCATGATCTTGGATTCCACGATCAGTTTGGGCGGCACTTTCCGGAACCGCATGAAAATAATGTTGAGCAGCCCCACCCGGGCACCTGAGACCAGGGCCTGGACCCACAGACCAATGTAGGAAAACGCAAAGTAAACAATCACCAGGCCGAGAATACCGGCAATGATCAGAAGAATGGACATAATTTCCATGTCAAACTACCTTTTTTTTAAAGTTATTGTTTCTGGACAGACACTATTTAAAACTTTTAAGTGCCTTGGTTCAAAGATTTTCCAGACGACAGACGATCACCTGGTTACCTGTGACCTTGCAAACCCTTAACGGGGTATCGGCCTCGATAAATTCGCCGTCCGTGACCACATCCAGGCGGACACCGTCAATCAGCGCCGTTCCGGACGGACGAAGGGTTGAGAGGCTGTGTCCGGTGCAGTTCAGATAATTTTTAAGCTTCGGGGACTGGGAAACCACACCCTGGGATGCAGATAATTTTTTTTTAAGAGATAAAGGAGAAACCTCCAGTGCTTTAAATCCCAGAATAAACAGTACTGGCAGAACAATTAAATCAACCCCTATAACCACATAAAACACGGACATGGAGAAGGTAGTGAACACAAGAAAAAGAGAGTATCCGATAAGACTTAAGGCAATGATGGACAAAAGCCCCATAGACGGAATAAAAATTTCGGCAACAACGGTAACCATTGCCATGATCTGGAGAACTAACGGCAGGATCCAGGGACTCATTTTTTCTCCTTTTCCATAATCGTTTCAACAACTACATGGCCTGCTGTTACGCGGGCCACCCGGACGGGCGTAGCAGGATCAATAAAATCTCCCTGGGTAACGGCATCAACTTTTATATCCCTGATACGGACCTTGCCCGAAGGCCGCAACGTCGTCAAGGCAATGCCCTGGTCACCGGCACATATGCCCAAGGCCTCGGTAGATTCGGCACGTGAATCCTGGAGTGTGGCGTCCAGATACGGCCCCTTAACCACCTTTGACAGTTTAGGCAAAACAAACCGCACCACAGACATTGAAACGAGCAGCGCCCCGAGGGCACTGCCCATGACCAGTCCCAAATTTTTTATCATAAGGTCGCTCTGCCATGGCAAGCTTGGATCGGGCAGCACAAAATCCTGAAAAGAGAGCACAAGGCCTGCGGCCAGGACAACAATGGCGCTGATACCGGCGATGCCGAATCCCGGCAGGACAAACATTTCCATGCCCAGAAGCAGAAAACCGATAATGAATACCAGGATTTCCGTATAATCGGCAAGCCCCACCAGATACTGGTTGAAAAAGACCAGGCCCAGGCAGATAATACCCACAATGCCGGGGATGCCGAACCCCGGTGCCTTGATCTCCGTATACACGGCACCAATACCCAGAAGCATGAGAATCGGCAGAAACGGCTGGATCCATCTGACAAACTTTTCCGACCAGTTTTCCTCAATCCGGACCTTTTGATACGCCCCGTACCCCATAACATCGAGGGCCTGGTCAAGGGTTGTGACACTCTGGCGGGAAAACCCAAGATCGGCAGCTTCTTTGTCATCCATGGTCAAAAGCTCGCCTTCGCTTACAATTGTGGATTTACTGGTAATCGTTGCCTTTTCTTTTTCGGAAAGCTCCTGCCAGGTTGTTTTATCCATGTATTCAGAATGCTCTCCCCGGGTAATTTTATATACCTCCATGGATTTGGACACCATGGATTCGGCCAGAACTTGGGGATAGTTGTTTCGCTTGGCCAGGGTTCGAAACTGTGCCCTAAGGACGGTCTGGGTTTTTTCACCGGCTTCCTCGTGGCCCTCACTGGTCTGAATAATGGGCGCACAGTCACCGATAAGGGTGTTTTCTTTCATGATCAGTGTACCGGCGGAAAGCGCGATCAACGCACCTGCGGAAATGGCTCTTTTCTCCACATAGGCAATGGTTCTTTCCCTTGGCACGGTGCAAATGGTTTCCACAATCTCAAAGGCTGCGTCCACCCGTCCCCCAAAGGTATCCATGACAAATACCAGAATGGCGGAGTCATCCTTTTCAAGGGAGGAAACCACCCGTTTGAGGTATGCGGCCATACCCGGTTCAACAGTCCCGGAAACGGGAATGATGTGAACCACCGGACCGGCAGCCTCAACTGCAGTGGAAAGGATTAATACAAACAACAGAACCGCAACCCATACCTGGGTGCTTTTTTGTTCCGGCAACATGGCAGATCTCGTTTTGAAAGGCATCATCTCTAATCTTTTTGGAAGGTGATGAATTCAATTGACTATACCATGATTTAAAACAATTTTATCCATAATTTTTGATTTTACATAATTTTGAACTGGACCTGATCAGGCCCGTACACAAACGTCGCCCCCTGGGCATTATCAAAGGATGATGGTTGACCATCAGGAATCCAGTTTTGTAACAAAGGCCTTGAATTTCATAAAAGTTTTATGGTTCATGGCATGTTCCATACGGCATGCGGTTTGCTCTGCAATCGCTTCATCAAGTTCCACATGTTTAAATAAAAAATGCTTGAACACATTATGACGGGTTGTAACCTCTTTTGCGATTTTATCTCCTTTGGGGGTCAGGGTGATATAGCCGTAGGGCTCGTAATTAATCAACTTCCGGTCAGCCAATTTTTTAAGGGTGCCGGTAACGGAGCCGCATTTGATATTCAATTTAGCGGCAATATCTTTTGAACGTGCAACCGCATTCATGGTCTGAAGTTCAAATATGGCTTCAAGATAGTCTTCAAGGCTTTCGGAAAGGCTCTGTTCGCTGTTCATGGTTATAATCTCCGTAATTAAACTGCTGTCAAGCCGGGGAATTACGCCGACCGCTTGGCAGATTTTATCCTTTAACGTTCTGGTGGTTTTCTGCATCCATGCCGCCACCCCCTGCCCTTCCCCCGTCCTCGCATCTCATAGCACCCCCCCTGGACGGTAAGCCGCTTGGCTGTAACCAAGGATTCTGCGATTTTATAACGGGCGGCTTTCAGAATTCTTCCTACGGTCTGTCGGGAAACATCCATAACCTGCGCGACACCGGACTGATCCATGCCCTCATAATCTATGAGTCTGAGGGCTTCAAATTCTTCCAGGGAAAGGATGACTTCTCCGGTCTCCACCGCCCCTCTGGGCTTAAACCCTTTAATTTCCGGTTCTGATGCAATACATCTGGGGCGCTTAGGTCTTGGCATAGTTCATCCTCGTTATGATCATTTGATCAAATCATAAATTGATATAAAAGTTGTGTCAAGAGAACTTTGATTATTTGACCAAAATAATTTTAATTATAGCTATTGGCCGCATATTATTATTAGTGGCTATAGGCGATCCATAGCTTCGGAAAGTTTTTGTCAATTCGGACAATGTATAACAAAGGAGACTGGTGTCAATGGAAAATTAAGTCACAATAACAGACAGTTGATTTTATTTTAACCATGTGACTGAGACCATCTCCCGATTTTGCTTCAATATTTTTTCAACCCAGTGGACTTGACATTGGTTTTCTGTGCTAAAAATTGATATATTGATCTTTTATCCAGCGGCCCTGTTCCTTTGTTTTAAAAATGGAAAGAGCGTTTTTTGGCCGAAAATGAACATAACAATTAAGAGATATACCATGAAAATATTTAATTACCCTTCGCCGGAAGCGGAAAAAAGGGTTCAGGATACCATAGACAGAGGCTTGGGGTTTTCCAGGGAAGACCAGGACAATGTTCAGGCATTTCTGGATGATGTTAAAAAACGAGGTGATGAAGCGCTTATCGAATACACCAACAAATTTGACTCCCCGGCGGTTACCCTGGATACATTTAAGGTAACGGAACAGGAGTTTGAAGATGCCCTGGAACAGATGACCCCGCAGTTTTTAAAGGCCCTTGACCGGGCCGTTGAACAGCTCACAGCTTTTCACAGCCGCCAGAGGGAAAATTCATGGATGGACACCCCCAGAAACGGGGTGATGGTGGGACAGATGGTTCGGCCGGTTGCCGCTGCAGGCATCTATGCCCCCGGGGCCAAGGGCGGCAAAACGCCCCTGGTCTCGTCTGTGCTCATGGGAGGAATTCCGGCCAAGGTGGCAGGCGTAAAATCAATCTCTTTGATGACCCCGCCCATGGCGGACGGAAAAATAAATCCCCATCTTCTTGCCGCAGCCCGGGCCGTGGGCATTGATTCCGTGTTCAAGGCCGGTTCTGCCTGGGCCATTGGCGCACTGGCTTACGGAACCTCCCAGGTGCCCAAGGTTGATGTGATTGTGGGGCCGGGAAATATTTATGTTGCCCTTGCCAAGAAAATTGTTTCCGGAACCGTTGGTATTGATATGATTGCAGGTCCCAGCGAAATCTTAATCATTGCAGATGAAACCGCAGACCCGGAATGTATTGCCGCAGACCTGCTTTCCCAGGCTGAGCATGATCTGCTGGCATCGGCTGTGCTGGTGACCGATTCTCAAGCTCTGGCGCAAAAGGTCTCTGCCGCGATTGAGCCCCAGCTCAATGCGTTGCCCCGCAAAGATATTGCCGGACAGGCCATCAATGCTTTCGGCGCAATCCTAGTGGTACCGGATATTGATACCGCCATTGATCTGTCCAACCGCCTGGCGCCTGAACACCTTGAAATCATGGTGGAATCACCTTTTGATTATCTTGACAGGATTCAAAATGCAGGCGCCGTGTTCCTGGGACCGTATACCCCCGAACCCATGGGCGACTATATTGCAGGCCCCAACCATGTGCTGCCCACAGCAGGCACGGCACGGTTTTCATCCGCCTTGAGCGTATCCCATTTTACCAAGAAAACCAGCCTGATCCATTATTCCAAAGCCGCCTTTGAAAAGGAGGCGGATGATGTCATTACCCTGGCCCAAACCGAAGCCCTGGATGCCCATGCCAATTCAGTAAGCATCCGGCGAAAATAACAGCCCTGTGCTTTCCAGATGAACTTCTTGTTGGGGCGCATTCCCATTTTCCCGGTTTTAAAAAAGTCTATCTTTTAGTGGAAAAAGCATGATATTTCCTGCTAAGCTGAAACAAACAAAAAATAGATTGTACTGATGAAAAAAGCTGAAGATTGCAATACTGTTGATGAAGTCTATGCTTGCCTGAAAGAACTGGAAGAAGATCCGAATCGCTTGATTCGAAACGCTAAAGAATTGGAACAGATGGAACAGGAACTTCTTGGGTATACGAATCGGATAAGCGCCTTGCTTTTAAAAAAAGTATCCAGGCCTCAGTAGATTCCCCGGATCGGGTTGATCAAGAAAAAGAATTGATGTCCAACTGGCCGGGGCGGATGAAAAGCGAAGGGTTTGAGACCGTTTCGATTCAGCTTTGTACAGGTATTTCGGTTGATATTTGTGTTCGATATTATCGGCGATCCTGTGACCGTCGAAATCGAAAAAGGTATAAAGGTGCATACGCCGGTTTAATCCTTTATTGATGGCTGTTTCAGCGGTCCGGATGGCGTATTTCACTTGTTAAAGGGTTATTTGAACTCCCTTCGTATTCAGGCCTCAGACAAAATACTGTTTGTTGCAGATGGAGCACATTGGATTTGGAATCGAATCCCCGGACTGATCAACGCATTGGGTTTGACTCCGGAGCGTGTGTATAAACTTCTTGATTTTTACCATGCCGTGGAGCATTTGGGTACAGTCGCGGGGGGCGCATTCCGGTAACAGATCAACTCTGAGAAGGTCACATATTTTCTGGGCATCAGATAGATCGTTTTTCTTTTTAGCTGCTGTAATCGCTTTGAGCATTTCAGGATGAGCGACCTTGATATCATCGGCATAAGGTTTTATGAAGTCATAAATCCAGCCGGTAAACATTGTTGCTTCCATTGCAACCGTCCAAGGGCGGGGAAGTTGCTCCATCCATTCTTCCAATGCCGGCCTGGTTGCAGATATCACTCCATTCCCAAGAAGTGTTCCATCGCCTGCTTTAATACAATAAGCGATAATTTTTTTGTGGATATCTAAACCAATGTAATGCATACTCATTATGACCTCCTTGTGGTAATTGATTCTGGATGACTCAGGTTATTCCAGCCGCTTTCTAAAGCCATCATGCCGCTTGGAGGTCTTTTTTGTAAAGAGAATCTGCCGATTTAAAATTCATTTTCACTATGGTAAGATACCATTCATTACCAGCTCGGAGGATAGGGCAATGCTGGGAAGCAACCTGAGCGCCGTAGCTGGTGACGGAGACATGGGGGGTGATATACAGTCAATTGCGTATTGCCCCTCTCCCATGTTTCTGTCCATAATGCGTTAAATCCCGGGGGGTTGGGGGCTGGCCCCCAAATTAAAATCGGGTATTATTCCTTGCCTAACTTATACATTCAAACACAGGCTTCTTGCCTGCGGCAGCCGCCGCCCTGACATAGGGCAGCAACCTTCGGCGGCATCTGCAATATATGGAAGTCAAACGAAGATGAGATTGTTTTTCTCGTGGGATGCTTATTTCTGTGAAAAAACAAACTTAATTCAAAAAGGCTTTACTAAATTTCCCGTTTCCGTATCATATAAGCAGAATAAAAAAACCTTTGCTTTTCAGGATCTGATTCAAGTTGAGGTGGTAATGTCATGGAATACAAATATTCAGGGAAAGTCATATCCGTGCGGGGGAGCGTTGTGGACGTGCGTTTTTCTGAAAAAATACCTCCTTTGCTTTCTGTGATGTATTCCGGTGGAGAGAAATCGGTGACCCTTGAGGTGGCTGATCATCTGAATATGAACTGCGTTCGTGCCATTGCAATGACGCCTACGGGAGGATTGGCCCGTGGGGATATTGTTCACTGCAACGGCGAAACATTGCATACGCCCGTGGGGCGGCATTTGCTGGGCCGGGTGCTTAACGTTTTCGGTGATCCTGTAGACGGCAAAGCGTTGCCCGAAGAGGTCAAATTCCGTTCAATCCATAACCGGCCCATCGCACTTTCCCTGCGTGTTGTCTCCGAAGAAATTTTCATAACCGGAATCAAGGTTATTGACCTGCTCATGCCTCTTGAAAAGGGGGGCAAGGCCGGACTGTTCGGCGGGGCCGGGGTGGGTAAGACCGTGCTGATCACCGAGCTGATCAACAACATGGTCGGCGCACATAGCGGGATCAGTATCTTCTGCGGAATCGGGGAACGCTGCCGCGAGGGCGAGGAACTTTACCGCGAGATGGGTGATGCGGGGGTACTTGATAACACGGTTATGGTTTTCGGGCAGATGAATGAGCCTCCAGGGGCCAGATTCCGCACCGGGTATACGGCCATGACCATTGCCGAATATTTCCGGGATGATCAGGGCAAGGATGTGCTGTTGCTCATCGACAATATTTTCCGCTTCATTCAGGCCGGGATGGAGCTTTCCGGGTTGCTGGGCCGTCTGCCCTCGCGCATGGGTTATCAGCCGACACTCGGTTCCGATATCGCAGAATTAGAGGAGCGCATTTCTTCCAGCCGCTCCGGGGCCATCACTTCCATTCAGGCGGTATATGTACCTGCCGATGACCTGACCGATCCGGCCGCGACCCATACATTTTCTCATCTTTCATCATCCATCGTCCTTTCCCGCAAGCGTGCAGGAGAAGGATTTTATCCGGCAGTCGATCCGCTGGAATCCCGTTCCATGATGCTTTCTCCGGCAATTGTAGGCCAACGGCATTATGATATTGCCCGTGAGGTACGCCGCACCTTGGCCCAGTACGAGGATCTCAAGGATATTATCGCCATGCTCGGCCTTGAGGAGCTTTCCCGCGAGGATCGCAATATTGTTTCCCGTGCGCGCAGGCTGGAGCGGTTCATGACCCAGCCATTCAACACCACCAAGCATTTCACCGGTATGGATGGACAAATTGTCTCTCTCGAAGAGACGATCCTCGGCTGTGAGCGGATTTTAAATGATGAATTTCCCAATGCCTCTGAGCGTGATTTCTACATGATCGGTTCAATTGAGGAGGTCGGCAAATGAGGCTGAAAATTCTGGTGCCCGCAGGTTTATTTCTGGATCGTCCGGTTGATAAAATTCTGGCGGAGAGTACGCAGGGCGGGTTCTGTCTGCTGCCCAAGCATATTGATATGGCCTCGGCCCTCGCTCCGGGTATCCTGACGTATGTTGCAGGCGGAGAGCCGCATCATCTGGCTCTAAACGGCGGGGTGTTGGTCAAGAAGGGCGATGCGGTGCGTATTTCATCACGCGCGGCTGTTGCCGGGGGACTTGGCGAGTTGGAAGCCCAAGTTTTGCGCATGCAAAAGGAGGCTGCAGAGGCCGAGAACTCTGCCCGCAAGGCAGTCGCCAAACTTGAGGCCGGATTTGTGCGTACCCTGATTAAAGTGGAGACCGCATGAGTAGACAAAAGCCCGGTAAGTGCAACGGGAATAAATTCCGCCAAACCGTTGGCAGCAAGGAGCAGCGTAAAATCCGTGCGAAGCAGAAAGGGACTGTGGAGGCGTGGTCTGCTTTTGGGGCCATGGGGGCTGTTGGCTGGCTGGTGGCCCTGCCCGTTGTTCTGGGGAGTCTGTTTGGCGCGTGGCTGGATTACCGCTGGCCCACTAAAATTAATTGGACAATGACCATGCTCGGCGCGGGGCTCGCTATAGGCTGCCTGTTCGCCGGGATATGGATGAATCGAGAAAAAAATAAAATTATTAAGGATCGTGAAGAATGCGAGCGGAAGGGCATAGAACCCAAGGACAGAGAAGAAGAGGATCATTAGCCGTTTTATGATAACCATTGCTGCGTTCGGTATCGGATTGCTCCTTTCGGCAATTCATTTCGGCGGCTTATGGCTGACTGTACGGCGGTTACCCCGTTGTGAACAGCCGCGATTGTTTTTCTGGTCCAGCTATCTGGGTCGTTATGGCATCACTCTATGGGGTTTTGCGCAGATCATAAGTTACGGGCCGTTGCCGTTTATATCTGCTTTTCTGGGTTTTTATGTGTTGCGAACTTATGCGCTGGCAAATTATTGTGGTATAAAGATACTCGAGTTCGTTAAAGTGAAGGGGCCTGAATGGAAATAAGCCCGGACCATATCATCTATGTCAGCTTTGGTTTTTTCAAGCTGAATGCCACCATTGTCTATACATGGCTGGTAATGATCCTGCTTGCTGGATTTTCATGGTTTGTGACCCGCAGGGTTACATCCTCGGCGCAGATTTCCGGTCAACAGAATCTGTTGGAAGTATTGGTGGACGGTTTACTCAGCCAGATCAGGGACACCACCAGTCAGCGGCCGGAAAAATTTTTGCCGCTGCTCGGGACGATGTTCATTTTCATTTCAGTATCCAATCTGCTTTCTGCCGTACCGGGATTCAAGCCGCCCACGGGGTCGCTTTCTACCACTACGGCGTTCAGTCTGATCGTATTTTTTGCCGTTCCATATTACGGAATTAAAAAGAACGGTTTACGCAACTATCTTAGAAGTTACGTGCAGCCTTCGCCGTTCATGCTGCCGTTCAACATAATCGGCGAGGTCAGCCGGACTTTTGCGCTGGCCGTGCGTCTTTTCGGGAACATACTCAGCGGAACCATGATGAGCGCGATTCTGCTGATCATCATGCCGCTGTTTGTGCCGGTGATCATGCAGATTCTGGGGCTGTTCATCGGAGTGGTGCAAGCCTATATTTTTACCGGACTGGCGGCTGTGTTCATCGCCGCAGGTTTAGAGGTACATGAGAGTTGATGCGCGTTGCGCTTTTGAAGGGGGATACTTATGGACACTATGGGTTGGATTGCGTTTGGGTCGATTATTGCGGCAGGGATTTGTATGGGCATCGGGTCCATTGGTCCGGCGATCGGTGAGGGGATGGCCCTTTCCCGGGCCCTCAATTCCATTGCCCAGCAGCCGGATGAGACCAATACTATTGTGAAATTCCTTTTTGTGGGGATGGCAATGGTTGAATCCACGGCGATTTACTGCTTTGTGCTGGCTATGATTCTACTCTTTGCCAATCCGTTCTGGTCTTATTTCCTTGAAAAGGCCGGAGGCTGATAATGCTGCTGGACTGGTTCACGATCTTTGCTCAGATTGTGAATTTCTTTGTGCTCATCGTGTTGCTCAGGCTGTTTCTGTATAAGCCTATTGTTAAGGCTATGCTGGAACGAAAGGCGCGTATAGCGAATGAAACGCGCGAATTGCGTGAGGCCCGTATTGAGGCAGACAGGCTCAAGGCTGAGCTGCGCCGTAAGCATGAAGATCTGGAAAACCGTGAATCAGAGGTTATGTCGGAAATTCATGCCGAGGCAGAAAAGTGGCGGCAGCAGGCTATGGCGTCCGCCGGCGCTGAGATCGAGATCATGCGCAAGGAATGGCTGGCTGCGCTGGAGCGGGAAAAGGAATCTGTCGCACTCAACTTGCGCAAGAAGCTTGTGCATGAAGTCTCAGCCACAGCCGCACGTATTGTGCGGGACCTTTCCGGCAGCGATCTTGAGCAGTTGATCTTAAGCGGATTCATGCATCGGATTGCTGAAGAAGCCCGCGGCATGGAGTGTGGCAATTCTGACATTCTAATTCGTACCGGATTTGAATATGATGATCCACAAGAACAAAAAATTCAGCAGTTGCTTAAAGGTTTGTTTCCGGCACAAAACGAACGAATTTTTATCACGGATGCCAGACTGGGCCTGGGCATTGAACTCATCGCCGGAGATCGAAAATGGGAATGGAATCTCAATTCTTATATCACTGAACTTGAAAACAAAATTTTGCATGAAATCAACAGCTAAGGCACAGAAGGCAACATGGGTTTCCTTGAAAAAAATATAAATCAGGCGCTATATGCCCATGAAAAAGGGCGCAAGAATATGGAATATAGCCCGAAATCGCGTGAAGTTGGCCGGGTTTTATCCGTGGCACGTGGCGTGGCACAGGTCCAGGGGCTTGGCTCCGTGCGTTCAGAGGAGCTGATTACGCTGGGCAACAATATTCCGGGCATGGCGCTTGATTTATTGCCGGAGGCCATCGGCGTAGCGCTGCTGGGGGACAATACCGGGCTGAAGGCCGGGGATGAGGCGGTTCCCTCAGGCACAGTATTGAGCGTCCCCGTGGGGGATGCGCTAATCGGACGCATCGTTGATCCGCTGGGTAATCCGCTGGACGGGGGGCCGGCTCCGGAAACATTTGAGCGCCGTACGGTGGAATCGGAAGCACCGCCTATCCTTATGCGTGCTCCGGTGGATATGCCTATGGCAAGCGGCATCAAGGTCATTGATGCGCTGATCCCTATCGGCAGGGGCCAGCGGGAATTGATCCTTGGTGACCGCCAGACAGGAAAGACGGCCATAGCTCTCGACATTATCCTGAATCAGAAAAAAGGCGATGTGGTCTGCGTGTATTGCGCTATCGGTCAGCGAAGTAGCTCGGTAGCACGGGGTATTGATACCCTGCGCAACCACGGGGCCATGGATTATACTTTTGTGGTTGTGGTTGAGGGCGATGCGCCCTCGGGTTTGCAGTATATCGCACCCTATGCGGCAACGAGCATGGCTGAATATTTCATGGCGCAGGAGGGCAAAGACGTGCTTATTGTTTATGATGATTTGACCCGACACGCACAGGCATACAGGCAGCTTAGCCTGCTCATGCGCCGCCCACCGGGGCGTGAGGCCTTTCCGGGGGATATCTTCTATATCCATTCAAGGTTGCTTGAACGTTCCACAAGACTCAAACCGGAACATGGTGGGGGGACGCTGACCGCACTGCCCATTGTGGAAACCGAGGCCCAGAATATCTCAGCCTACATTCCCACCAACCTTATTTCTATCACTGACGGTCAGATTTATCTCTCTCCGGTGCTGTTCCAAAAAGGCATACTCCCGGCAATTGACGTGGGCAAGTCGGTTTCCCGCGTGGGAGGTCGCGCACAACCCAAGGCTTACGGCAAGGTGTCCGGCGATTTGCGGTTGACCTATTCCCAGTTTCAGGAACTGGAAGCTTTCGCAAGGTTCGGCACAAGGCTTGATCAGGATACCCGAAAACGCATTGAACACGGTCTGCGGGTGCGTGAATTGCTCAAACAGGATCGTTTATCACCGCTTACAGCCGCTCAGCAGGTGGTGATTCTCTGGGCGGTCTCGCTTGGTTTACTTAATGATATCGCGCTGGAACGTATTGCCGAAGTTGAGGGATATCTGCTCACCCGCATGGAAGAGAGCTTTGAGTCTATGAGCCGTCTTGCACAGGCAGAACCCAATGATGAAATCTGGGCTGAGCTTGAGAAAGTGGTCATGCAGCATATTCGGAATTGGAGGGAGGCTAATGCAGCAGCTTGAAGCCGTCCGCAAAAAAATTGGGACGAATAGCGATCTGCTTTCGGTGGTCAAAACCATGAAGGCCCTTGCTGCGGTTAATATCCGTCATTTTGAAACCGCGGCCAAGGGCGTCGGCGAGTATGCCGAGGTCATTGAGCAGGGCTGGACTGTCTTTTTCCGTAATGCCGGAATTTTACCCCAGGGACCGAAGGTTGGTGTCGCCGTCGTGCTGGCAATCGGTTCCGATCAGGGAATGTGCGGGCAGTTTAACGAATTGGCACGGGCTGAGGCTGTATCGGTTATTGAAGAACTGCGGGTGGCTGGACATAAGGTAATCTGTTGGACCTGCGGAGACCGGCTGCGTGGCGCGTTGGAGGATTGCGGGGTCAAGGTGGATTTGAATTTCCGGGTACCGGGCAGCCTGCGTGGGGTGGATGCCATTGTTGACGAGATAGAACAGAATCTTGAGCTGTGGCGAACCAAGCACGGAATGAATCGTTTCAGCATAGTGAATAATCTGCATGTCAGCGATGACGCCAAGGTCGCGGCCCGTCATATCCTTCCACTCGATAAACGCAGCGGAAGCATGAAATGGGATGGAAAATCTCTGCCCATGACCAACTGTCCGGTTCAAGATTTATTCTCAAATTTATTCAGCGAATATTTATACATCTCCGTATACGGCGCAATAGTTCAATCTTTAGCTGCAGAGAACAGTTCCCGTCTTGCCGCCATGCAAGTAGCCGAGAAAAACATCATTGAGCATATTGAGGTCCTTGAGTCTGAGTTCCGCACCACTCGACAGGGAGCAATTACCGGGGAGTTATTGGATATCGTTTCCGGGGCGGAGGCCATTGTTGGGGGATGAAACAAAGGTACCTGAATTCTGATAGAGCAGGTCAGCCCGTCGCTGTATTGCCTTGTAAATACTGAAAACTTCCGGATATCAATATGATATGTTTATATGTATTTACAGGCCAAAATTAAAAATTCATTTTCGTCCAGATCTTGAATCAGATGTCGGGGGGATTTGTGCTCTTGAAGTACGATTGCCGTGTATCCACACAGCAAACTCGCTTAACGCAACGGATTCCATTAAATACGGCTCCTTGTATTTAAATGCCAGGTCCTGAATCCGGGCCAGCAGATCCGTCAGGGCCCATCCGTGCAAAGGCTCCCGCGACTCTTCATATCTGTCCGACACATACCCCCACATGTGCTGCAGCGCGTTTTTTAATCCGCCCTGGGATGGCGGCGTTCTCAACGTTTCCACAAGAAGACGGGCCAGGCCGCTGAAATCATCCCGGGGGCGCATCCGGGACACATCCGCACCGATTTTTTTGTACAGGCCCACATCCCGGGCCATGACGGCGTATTTATGCTGACGCCACATCTGCTGGGCGTTTTGGGGTAAAGGAATGCGTCCCGGTTCCTTGTCCCGGTATTTTTCCCTGAGCAACCGAATCTGGACATAGGGCTCGTCGATAAATGTGTCAGGCCACATCCCATTGTTGTCCTGGATTTGCACAGGGGATTTATCATTGTACCCCCGTAACTTCATTTCTGCGGATAGAAGCTGATGGCGTTTATTCAGCGCCCAGCCGAAATCCATCCAGCGCAGGGTTTCCGGATGCCGGGAATAGCCTTTTTTCCCGTTGACAATAATGGAGACCATACCGTGAAGTTCCCGGTGTTCGCCTAAAAGACTTTGGCGGTTCAGGTATCCCGGATGAAGATCCCAGATTCTCATGAAAACTCCTTCATTCTGCCTATGACTTGATCAATGATTTTAGCAGGGAAATTTCTTTAGCCCATATGTCATCATCAGGTGTTTCCAGAATCATGGGAATATTGTTCAGACGTTTGTCTTCCATGATGTGCCGGAAAGCGGCAAGGCCAAGTTGTCCCTTTCCGATGCTTTCATGCCGGTCCACCCTGGAATTGAGGGGCTTTTTGGCATCGTTCAGGTGCATGCCCTTTAATTTTTCAAAGCCGATAATTGCGTCAAACAGGTCCCAGGTTTTTTCATAACCGTTCCGGGAAACAAACTCATATCCGGCAGCAAAGGCGTGGCAGGTATCAATGCATACCCCGATGCGGGATTGATCTTCCACCCGGTCGATGATGGTTTTTATCTGTTCAAATACAAATCCCACATTGCTCCCCTGGCCTGCGGTGTTTTCAATGACGGCAATGACGTCCGGCACCTTTTGAAGGGCAAGGTTAATGGATTCGGCAATGGTTGCAAGGCAGTTATCCATGCTGATTTTCTTTAAGGTTGATCCCGGGTGGAAATTGAGCATGGCAATGCCAAGCTGATGACATCTCTGCATTTCATCTATAAAGGCAACTCTGGATTTCTCCAAGGGTGCTTGTTCAGGATGGCCCAGGTTGATGAGATAGGAGTCGTGGGCAAGAATCTGATCGGGCCCGAAACCAAACGACCTGCAGTTTGATTTAAAATCATTGATGCTTTTGTCTGATAAAGGCTTGGCCTGCCACTGCCGCTGATTTTTTGTGAAAAGTGCAAAACAGGATGCGCCGATTTTTTGGGCATTGACCGGCGCGTTTTCAACGCCGCCTGCAGCACTCACATGGGCGCCCAGATATTTCAATTCTTCCTCCTTTTTTAACAGATAACTCAAGAAATCTCGCCAGGTGATGTTTCCGTATCCGCCACAAGATCTTTAATCCATTTCTTTGAAAAAAAGCGGGGCAATCCGATAATCAGCTTGAACATCTCTTCCAAGGCAATCAGGGCCATGACACCGTAAACGGGCCAATGAAGGAGAAACGCACCTGTGAACGCCATGGGCACGCCAATACACCATACCGCACTCAGGTCCATGAAAAAGCCGAATTTAGTGTCCCCCCCGCCCCGGAACACCGACACAACCGTTGTAAAATTGGTGGTCTTTGTCCAAAAAACAAGACCTGTTGTCAACATAAGGTAGTAGGCATTATCGTAAGCTGCCGTGGAAATATTGTAAAATCCGAGGATAAAATGTCTGCACAGGATGAGTACAAGCCCTGCGCCAATGGCCATGGGAAGCTGGACCAAAAGCATGAATTTGCCATAGGCAAACGCCCGCTCATATCTTTTTGCCCCAATGCTGTTGCCGATAAGAATGGAACCGGCATAAAAAATGCCGAAAAAGGGAACAAATAAAAATTCCTCAAAGGTGGCCACGATATTGACCGCAGCAATCGACGGGGTGCCCATGCGGGCGTAAACCAGTTTGTACATACTCACCCCCGTAACCCAGAAAAATTCATTGAGAAACACAGGCCAGCAAGTGGTGGCAACCCGCTTGACAAAGGCAAAATCGAAGGAGAGCATTTTTTTTACTGATGCGGCAAGGGGATAAGGTTTCAGATAGATGATCGCCGTTAAAAGTCCGGTTTCAATCAATTTTGCCGTGCAGGTGGCAATGGCCGCGCCTGTGACGCCCATGGCGGCAAAACCAAGGTTGCCGAAAATCAGGCAGTAGTTGAGCACAATATTGACAACCACGGCTACAATTGAAGAGATCAAAGGAACACCGGCAAACCCCATACTCCGCAGATTGGTCATAAAGGAGAAGGTGACGCAAAAAGGAACAAATGAAAATCCCACAATACGAAGATATCCGGCCCCAAGGCGTACAACTTGGGCATCACTGGAAAAGAGTGAAATCACGGCTGCCGGAAAAAACAGCGCTGCACCGGCAAACACGGAACCGATGGCAAATCCTGCCAGGATACCAAGACCGGATAACTGGTGGATCCGTGAGAGATCCTCTTTGCCCCAGTACTGGGCTGTGAATATGGCAATGCCTGAGTGAACGCCGAACTGGATAACAAAAAAGATAAAAACAAACTGATTGGCAATGCCCACGGCCGCCACGGCTGCATCATGAAGCCGACCGATCATGAGAATGTCTATCACAGCCATGGAACTGGTCAGAAGAAATTGCAGGGAAATGGGTAGCGCCAGACTGAAAAGCAGGCGTAAAAAAGTTTGGGGGGGGATTGCCTTATCCCTATCTGTGGCGGACATATAAAAAAGGCCTGCTTTAAATCAAAATAAGGAACCCTATATCAGCATGGGGGCCAGGTCAAGGCAATTTCCAGCCGCAGATTATATACACGCCAATAGGATATCCCGCCAATGCCCACCACAAAACCGGCCTTGAACCTGTCCGCATCTTCTGTCAGATCATCAACAATATCCGGGCCGGTTCCCCATGGACAATATCTCTTTGGGACCTGAATACTGAAAATTATTGACCTTGACATCAGACAGGTTTACGGTACCCACTTTTAACATGAGGTAAAACAATGTCCCTGCTTGAACAGACCATTTCGATCATCAAACCCGAACTTAATCAGGAAGCGTTTGCAAAGGCCAAACAGCGTCTTCAGGACCAGGCAAAACCCCCGGGCAGCCTTGGAATTATGGAAGATATCGGGGCTCGCCTGGCCGCCATTAAAGGAACCATTGACGTCCATTTAACCAATAAACAGATCATCACCTGCGCCGGTGACCATGGTGTGGTTGAGGAAGGGGTCAGTGCCTTCCCCGCAGAAGTAACGCCCCAGATGGTGTTTAATTTCGTCGGGGGCGGGGCATCCGTCAACATCATCGGCAGACATGCCGGGGCCCGGGTGAAAGCCGCGGATATCGGTGTGAATTATGATTTTGACCCCGTGCTTCCCATTTTTCATAAAAAAGTGAAGCACGGCACCGACAATTTTACAAAGGGCCCTGCCATGAGCCGGAAAGAGGCGGTTAAATCCATTGAAGCAGGCATTGAAATCGTCAACGAACTGCACGCCCAAACCCCTGTGGATCTTCTGGGCACAGGGGATATGGGCATTGGAAATACCACGCCCTCTACTGCCATTATTGCGGCACTTTCAGGCCTGCCGGTGGAGAGCCTGACCAGCCGTGGCACAGGGGTTGACGATAAAGGCCTTGCCAAAAAGATTGCTGCAATCCAAAAGGGACTGGAGATAAACAGACCTGATCCCAAGGATCCCCTTGATGTGCTGGCCAAGGTCGGGGGTCTTGAAATCGGCGGCTTGGCTGGGCTGGTGATCGGTGCTGCCGCTAAAGGCATTCCGGTGGTCTGCGACGGACTGATATCCACGGCAGGCGCCCTGATTGCCTGTGAACTGGCCCCGGCCGCAAAAAATTACCTGTTTGCCTCTCACAAATCCGTGGAGATCGGCCATAAATATATGCACGACCGCCTGGGTCTGGAGCCTTTGATAGACTTGAAATTCCGTCTTGGGGAAGGTACAGGTGCTGCTGTGTGTATGGCGCTTCTGGATCTTGCCACGCGCATTCTTGCGGATATTAAGACCTTTGAAGAAGTGTGTGTCTCCAATAAACAACACTATTCGTCCCACGCCTCGTAGCCTGGGTAACGTTGTTCATTTTTTCTACGACCCCTTTTCTTTTTAGGCTTAAACGGTTACCTTATAGCTTCAATCCAGTGTGAAGGCCGGATAAAATTACCTTTTTCCCTTCAGTCATTGACATTGCAACCTGGATACCTTTAATTAACCACCCCAAGACAGGCAAAACCACATGAAATTTGACACCTATGCAATAAACAGCACCCTGAAAAAAAATCTGAAAGCCCAGGGGCTTATCAGGCCTACAGATATTCAGTACAAAGCGATTCCCTCTATATTAAAAGGGGAAGACGTCCTGGCTATTGCACAGACTGGAACCGGCAAAACCGTGGCATTTGCGGTACCGGTTATAGATATCATCCTGAATCTGAAAAAAACCAAAAAAGACCAGGGCATCCAAAGTATTATTATGGTTCCCACCAGAGAGTTGGCCGTCCAGATACAGGACGTATTTATGGCGTTATGCCGCAAAACAAGGGTGAATCCCTTTGCCGTTTTCGGCGGTGTGGAACAGGAGCATCAGATTCAAACCCTTACTAAAGGGGTTGATATCCTGATTGCCACGCCGGGCCGCATGTTTGACCTGATCAGCCAGAAAGCCATTGATATCCGACAGGTTAAAATTTTAATCCTTGATGAAGCCGATCAAATGCTGGCCAAAGGATTTTTTGATGATATCCAGTGCATCAAACGACTTTTAAAACAACGGCACCAAACCCTGTTTTTTTCAGCAACAATAGACAAAAACATTAAGAAGCTCGCCTATTCACAGGTTAAGTCATCTGCCGTACGGATCCAGATATCACCTGAAGATCCGGTATCAAAAAATGTATCCCACTATGTCCTTTTTGTGGAAATGGACGACAAACGCTTTTTCCTGCGCAAATTCATCCGGGAAAATCCGGAAAGCAAAATCCTGGTTTTTGTCAGGACGACCGTACGGGCCGAACGGGTGGCCAAAGCCCTGGAAAGAGCGGGCATAAATGCATTGACCATTTATGGCAAAAAAGATCAGGACGAGCGACTGGCGGTTTTGAACCGGTTTAAGCAGGGTGATGACAAGATACTGATTGCCACGGATGTGTCAGCCCGGGGCATTGACATCCCCAATGTTGACTATGTGATCAATTATGATCTTCCGGAACAAAAAGAAATTTATGTCCATCGGGTCGGCAGAACCGGTCGCGGCCGATCCAAAGGCAAAGCCATATCATTTTGCAGCAGTGAGGAGAAGGATCTGTTAACACAAATCCAGGATTTTTTAGGTAAGGAAATAGAAAAAATAACCGTTTCCAAGGACGAATATACCTTTACGGTTGAGGTCACGGAAACATCAAAAAATATCAGAGAAATGATTCTGGCAAACGAAGAGTGGGAAAAGAAAAAAGGGCGTCGAAAAACCGGTAAATGAACCACCTCATTTTATGATATACTGCGTTTAATGACTTAAAAATAAAAACAATAGGATGTAATTTAGAACATATGTGTTTGGCTGTACCTTCAAAAATTATTGAAATAAACGATACCCTAGCAAAGGTAGCGGTGGACGGGGTGGTCCGTGAGGCCAGCCTGATGTTGCTCGACGATGCAGGGATCGGGGATTATGTTATTGTTCATGCCGGATTTGCCATTTCAAAGGTAGATGAAGAAGCTGCCTTGCAAACCATTCAAGACATGCGCAGGATACTTGAACTGGGCGGCGACCCGGCCTGACGTCTGTAAATGGGTTCTTCCGGTATCGCGGCAAAAAAGATTGAAATTTCAGGGGTGGTCCAGGGTGTTGGATTCCGCCCTTTTTTATTTGGTTTAGCCTGCGCGCACCATCTTTGCGGCCATGTGTCCAATACTGATTTTGGTGTAGCGATTTTTATCCAGGGTGCGCCAAAGGATTTGGATGCGTTTATTTTGGATGTCTTGGAAAAAAAACCGCTGCTGTCGCAGATTTCAGACATGGTATCAACGGATACACAGCCTTTGGAGCTGACTGATTTTAAGATTGTTAAAAGCCGGGATACCCAGACCAGATCTGCCTTGATCTCCCCGGATGTGGGGGTGTGCCCCGATTGCCTCAAAGAGATGCAGGATCCCGCTGACCGCCGGTTTGAATACCCTTTTATCAATTGCACCAATTGCGGGCCAAGATACACCATCATCCGGGATATTCCCTATGACCGGCCAAAAACCGCCATGAAATCCTTTGCCATGTGCCCGGACTGCCGGAAAGAATATGAAGATCCATTAAACCGGCGGTTCCATGCCCAACCCAATGCCTGCCCGGTTTGCGGTCCCCAGGTGTTTTTGCTCGACAATAAGGGAAAACAGGTGGACGGGAAGAACCCGGCACAGGCCATGGCACTTGCAGCCCAGTTTCTCAGGCAGGGAAAAATTGTTGCGGTCAAGGGGCTGGGCGGGTTTCACCTGGCTGTGGATGCCGCCAATGAGACGGCTGTTGAACGGCTGCGCCAAAGAAAAAAACGCCCCCATAAACCCTTTGCCTTGATGGCGGCCTGGGATTCTTCCCTGTTTCACCATGTTTGCATGGATGGGGATGAAAAAGCGCTGCTTTTATCCTATCAGCGGCCCGTTGTATTGTTGAAAAAAAAGGCCTTGTCCAAATCCGTGAGCACGGGTCCGGCCCCGAATCTGGCCCCGGACAATCGTTGTCTTGGTATCATGCTGCCCTATACACCGCTGCACTATCTGCTTTTGGAGAAGGGACCCGATATTCTGGTCATGACCTCGGGGAACCGGTCCGGCGAGCCCTTGTCCATTGACAATGCACATGCGCTGGATGCCTTTTCCCATATTGCCGACTATTTTCTGCTCCACAACCGGGATATATACTTTAGGGCCGATGACTCCATTGCCAAAATTCAGCAGGGTAAGGTGCGGTTTCTGCGCAGATCCAGGGGATATGCCCCCCTGCCTGTGGATATCACACCGCCTGTAAAAGACGGGTTTGCCAATATCCTTGGCTGCGGGGCGGGTATGAAATCCACCATCTGTCTGACCAGGGACCGCTACGCCTTTTTAAGCCCGCACATCGGAGATCTGGAATCGGTGCAGGTCCATAATTTTTATAGCGCCACCATTGAACATATGCAAAAAATCCTGGATATCCGGTCGATGTGTGTGGCCCATGACCTGCATCCGGGATATTTTTCCACCCGGTTCGCCAAAATGCTTAGCTGTCAGGGTCTGCCCCTGATAGGGGTTCAGCACCACCACGCCCATGCCCTTTCCTGCATGGCGGAAAATCATCTGGACGGCAAGGTGCTTGCCCTGACCCTGGACGGCACCGGCCTGGGGACGGACGGTCACATCTGGGGTGGTGAAGTCCTGGCCTGCACCTATGAGGGGTTTGAGCGCCGGGCCCGGCTCAATTACCTGCCCATGCCCGGAGGGGATGCGGCGGTGATGGAACCCTGGCGCATGGCGGCGTCCCTGTTATATAAGGTATATGGGTCAGGAATAATGGATCTGGATATCCCCTTTGTCCGGTCTCTTAATACATCCAAGCTTGCATTTTTAATTCAGATGATGAAACAACAGGTGAACAGTCCGATGACATCCAGCACAGGACGTTTGTTCGATGCCGTATCCGCCCTTTTGATGCTCTGCCACAAAATCTCCTATGACAGCCAGGCAGCCATTGCCCTGGAGGCGGCTGCAGATTTTGAAGACTGCCGAACGGCGGCGTATCCCTTTGACATGAAAACCGGGGCTGACGGCTGCCTTATTATCAATTCCGGGCTATGGGTACGACAGATGGTAACCGATATCAAACGTGGTGTGCCCCGGGGCCGGATTGCGGCCCGGTTTCATCTGACCCTGGCCGGCATGATGGTGGATGCGGCCGTGAAGGTTGCTCAGGAAACCGGACTTGACCGGGTGGTTCTGTCCGGCGGGGTGTTTAACAATGATACGATTTTTTCCCACATAACCCGTATGCTTAAAACCAAGGGCTTTAAGGTATATACCCACAGTATTGTTCCCTGCGGCGATGGCGGTATTGCCCTGGGTCAGGCCATGGCGGCCGGGGCCCTTCAAGGCAAAATGAATGGAATTTAAAGGTCTTTCATGAGTTTGACATATAATCAGGAATTCAAAGATCCTGAACTTTCAAAGGCCCTGGTGGCCCGTATCCGTGAAAAAAGCGCCCGCCCGTTGCGGATAATGGAAGTGTGCGGCACCCATACCATGGCCATTTTTCGCTACGGTATCCGCTCTGTACTGCCCGACACCATTACCCTTTTGTCAGGCCCCGGCTGTCCCGTGTGCGTAACCGCCCAAAAGGACATTGACGCCTATGTAATGCTGGCACGCAGGCCTGATGTGATCCTGACCACCTTCGGTGATCTGATGAAGGTGCCGGGATCCGGGTCCAGCCTTGCTGCGGAAAAAGCCAAGGGTGCCGATGTCCGGATGGTCTATTCCATTTTTGATGCCCTGTCCGTGGCAAAGGAAAATCCGGACAAAGAGATAGTATTTTGCGCAGTGGGTTTTGAGACCACCATTCCGACCATTGCAGGGGGAATACTCACAGCCAAAGCCCAGGGGATAAATAATTTCAGCGTTTATAGCGCAAACAAGCTGACTCCGCCGGCATTAGCCGCGCTCATGGAGACCGACGGCGTGGAGATAGACGGATTTATTCTGCCCGGGCACGTATCAGTGATCACAGGGCCTGACGCATTTGCCCCGAGCTTTGAAAAATACCGGATACCTGCGGTGGTTACAGGATTTGAACCTGTGGATATCCTTAAGGCATTACTCATGCTGGTGGAACAAAATGCCTCCCAAGCACCCAGGCTGGTAAATGCCTATCCCCGGGCCGTGGCTGATGCCGGGAACCCCAAAGCCCGGGCAATCATGGATCAGGTGTTTGAAAAAGCCGACGCCCTCTGGCGGGGGATTGGCAATATTCCGGATTCAGGCATGGTGCTGAGAGACTTGTTTCATGAAGTTGACGCTGCCAGAAAATTTGATATCTCGATTCCGGATACCCCGGAGCCGGCCGGGTGCGACTGCGGCCAAATTTTAATGGGACTGAAACGACCGGACCAGTGCCGACTGTATAAAAAAGCCTGTACCCCCATCCACCCTGTGGGCCCCTGCATGGTCTCCAGTGAAGGGGCCTGTGCGGCTTTTTATAAATACAGCAGATAAGATACAAGGAACATACCATGAACGATAATGATACAATCCTTCTGGACCACGGTGCCGGGGGCAAGGTTTCCCATGCCATGTTTTCGGAATTGATTTTGCCTTTGTTCGATAACGGACTATTGGCGAAACAGGACGATGGCGCAATTTTTGAAGTACCCGCGGGGAAGCTCGCTTTTTCAACGGATTCCTATACTGTGGACCCCATCTTTTTTCCCGGCGGGGATATTGGTGAACTTGCCGTGAACGGTACTGTCAATGATGTAGCCATGTGCGGGGCAACCCCCTTATATATATCAGTCGGGCTTATCATTGAAGAAGGCATGAAGATTTCCGACCTTAAACGCATCCTTCAATCCATGGCCGGGGCTGCCAAAAAGGCGGGGGTCCGGATAGTCACAGGCGACACCAAAGTGGTGCCCCGGGGAAAGGTTGATAAAATATTCATTAACACCTCCGGGATCGGCCTTATTCCGGCCGGGGTCAATGTCTCGGGTGACAGGGCGCGACCCGGCGATAAAGTGATTGTTTCAGGTACAATTGCCGATCATGGCGTCACCATATTGAGCGAACGCGAAGGGCTAAAATTTGATTCAGATATAAAAAGCGATTCTGCACCCTTAAACCACATGGTCAAAGCGGTGCTGGAATCAGGCTGTTCGGTTCACGTGCTGCGGGACCCCACCCGTGGAGGCGTTGGTACAACATTGAACGAAATTGCCGTCCAGTCAAAGGTGGGCATCCAGCTTTTTGAGGACCGTCTGCCGGTGCGCGGTCCGGTCCGGGGCATTTGCGAGTTTTTAGGGTTTGACCCCCTCTACCTGGCCAATGAGGGCAAGCTCATCGCCATTGTACCTGGAGCGGATGCCAAGAAGGTGTTGGATATTATTCGCCGGGATGAATTCGGCAAAGAGGCTGTGATTGTCGGAGAGGTTACAGATCAGGACCCCGGCCGGGTGGTGTTGGAAACGCTTATCGGCGGCACCCGGATTGTGGATATGCTAACCGGCGAACAGCTGCCCCGGATCTGCTGATTTAAATAGGAAATCCAGATATTGACAAAAACGCTTTACAGTAATAACATATCTACATATAATAATGAACTTTGTAGGTGTCGTGCAAAATCTATATTTAAGAGAAGGACAACACTATGAAACAAGAAGATTTGGATTATTTTAAAGCGTTGTTAACTGAACGGCTCAATGAGTTGCTTTCCCATGCCGACACAACCGTTACAGACATGACCCAGCCCAAGGAGAACTTTGCTGATCCTACGGACCGGGCCTCCCATGAGGCGGACAGAACTTTTGAACTGCGCATCCGGGACCGGGAACACAAACTGATTAAAAAAATCAAAAAGGCCTTAGAGCGAATTGAAAACGGTACATTCGGCCAGTGCGAAAGCTGCGAGGAGGAAATTTCCATAGAACGCCTCAAAGCCCGGCCGGTGACAACCCAGTGCATCACCTGCAAAACCCGTGAAGAGAACATGGAGAAGGCTCTGGGAATTTAATTTCCCCTCTTAGGCTTTACAGCAGGATTTGATCGATCTTCACACACATTCAACTGCCTCGGACGGGTCTCTGACGCCCAGACAGATCCTTGATTTGGCCAGAGACACCGGCATTGAGGCACTTGCGTTGACTGACCACGATACCGTTGCCGGAATTCTGGAAATAAAAGATATTGTTCATTCATATCCGGTTGAATTTATCACCGGTGTTGAAATTTCGTGTTCTCCTCCGCCTGAGTTCAAATCCCTTGGCAGCATTCATATGCTTGGATATGGATTTTCCGTTTATGACTGTGGGTTGAACGAGGCACTGACTCGTGCGGCAGAGGCCAGGGCCAAGCGGAATCCCAAAATCATTAAAAAACTTAATGCATTGGGATTTGACATTACCCTGGACGAGGTGGAAAGTCGTTTTGGCGCCAGCCAGACAGGCCGCCCCCACATTGCCGAACTGCTTGTGGAAAAAGGCTATGTCTCTGATTTTCGCCAGGCCTTTGATCTTTACCTGGGTAAAAACAAACCCGCCTATGTTGATAAATTTAAAATATCCTGCAAAGAAGCGATCCGGCTGATTCTTGATGCCGGTGGTCTGCCGGTTCTGGCCCATCCGGGAATCATTGATTTTCAACGTCCCCATGATCTGGATACCTTTGTGAATCTGCTGGTCGCGGAGGGACTTGAAGGCATTGAAGTCTATTATTCAGGACATGACTCAGCCCTGCGACAACATCTGTCTGAAATTGTACACAGTAAAGGACTGGTGGCTACGGGAGGGTCTGATTTCCATGGCAGTTTCAATAAAGGGGTGGATCTGGGCCGGGGCAGAGGCAATTTGAATATAGCCATGTCCGTGTTCAAAACATTGAACGAACGAGTACTGGAAGTCCAGTCCGTTCCCCGTCTGGATCTGCTGGAACAAAACCTTGATTACCGATTTAAGTCCCGGGCCTTTTTATCCAACGCCCTGTGTCATCGCTCCTATCTTAATGAAAATCAGAATACCTGCGATACGGATAATGAGCGCCTTGAGTTCCTCGGCGATGCCGTGCTAGGGGTATGTGTGGGGCATCTGCTTATGGAAAGCGATCCTTTAAAAAAGGAAGGTGACCTTTCCCGGCTGCGCTCAAATCTTGTCAGTGAAACAGGACTGGCGAACATTGCCCGCAGGATTGATTTGGGCCGCTTTATTAAGCTGGGTAAGGGAGAATCTCTTTCAGGGGGCAGTGACAAAAATTCGATTCTGTCAGATGCCTTTGAGGCTGTGGTTGCAGCGGTGTACTTGGATGCCGGATTTGAAAGAGCACAAACCATGGTGAACCGTCTTTTTCAAGAACCCGTGCAGCAGGTTCTGGCCTCATCTGATTTCATTGATTATAAAAGCGGTCTCCAGGAATTTACCCAGGAGCATTTTGGCAAAACCCCGGATTATGCCCTTGCAAAAGAGAAGGGTCCTGACCATGACAAAACGTTTGAGATCTGCCTGAATCTGGATTCGATTTCCACCATGGGTACTGGTAAAACCAAGAAAGCTGCTGAACAGGATGCCGCCAAAAAAGCGCTGGCTATTTTGAACCGCAATTTTGATTAAGCCTTTATGTCCCCGCCCCTGGTAATCCCTTTTTTTATTCCCCACCAAGGATGCCCCCATTTATGCGTATTTTGTAACCAACGCCTGATCGCAAAACAGACGTCCGAAACGCAGAAGTTTGACAATGAGACCGAACGTCTGTCAGATGCTATCCATACCTATCTTCAGTTTAAAAAAAATCGTTCCCGAGTGGAATTGGCTTTTTTCGGCGGCAATTTTCTTGGGCTGGAAAAAGCCAGAATCCTTACACTGCTTAAGGCGGTACAGCCATGGATCCGGCAGGGCCAAATCCATGCCATTCGCTGCTCCACACGTCCGGATACTATCACTCGCCAGGTTATAGATCTTGCCCGGCCACTTGGCCTTGAAACCGTAGAACTGGGTGTCCAGTCCATGGATGATCAAGTACTTGCCCTGGCCGAAAGGGGGCACACAAGTGAGGATACCCGCAAAGCCCTGGCCCTGCTTAAGGAAAATGGCCTTAAAACCGGGGTGCAGGTGATGGTTGGACTGCCCGGCGATAACGATTGCGGTGCTGTACGTACAGCAAAGGAACTATCGGAACTTAAACCGGATCTTGCTAGGATATACCCTCTGTTGGTACTGAATGGTTCCAGGCTTGCCCAATGGTACCGGTCCGGACGTTATGTGCCGTTAAGTCTTGACCAGGCTGTTACTCAGACAAAAAAAATGGTCAAAATTTTCAGGTGTTCCGGGGTATCGGTAGCACGCATAGGGCTTCAGGCCACACCGATGATGGATGACGCCGGCCAGATGATTGCCGGTCCATGGCATCCGGCTTTTGGTCATCTGGTTTTATCCGCCCTTATGTTTGACCAGGCCTGCGAACAAATCGGCACGCTCCTAACAGGCCGGCAAGGGATTGGAGAATCAGGTGAAAAAAAGAGTGTTGTTCTCCAGGTACACCCCAGGTCTTTGTCCCGGCTCCAGGGTGACCGGAAAACGAATATAGACCGGCTTACCCAAGCATACCCAGGGATCTGTTTTTACATTGAACGGGTTGATTCCCTGGATATAGATAAGGTTCATGCCCGCATCTTAAACGTATAATTCAACAGTTATATTATCTTTCTAAGTTGAAAGAAAAAATCATGCGTACAGATGATATTTACACAACCTTTGTTCCACATGAAACATTTTGGAGAGATGCTTGACTCCTGATAAAAGCCATAAAACAAACGAGACAATCCGATGTTTTATCGCAATCGTTCTTGACGGGCAGATGAAGCGTCAAATAGGTCAAATCCAGACTGCAATTCGTTCCTCCGGCATTGATGCAAGATGGCCTTCAGCTCAAAATTTTCATCTAACCCTAAAATTTCTCGGAAATATTTCACAGCAAGCCCTACCCTGCATTAAAGCAATACTATCCGAAGCGATTGCCGATAAGTCCCGGTTTAATATAACATTTAACCGACTGATCAACCCAGGTCCATCTGATAAAAAGCCGGCTTCATTCGTCAGGGGCTGTCCACTCGTCTTTATTCTGTGGCAATCTGAAATAGAAACATCTTTTATCTTCCCCGCTTTAAAAATTGCAACTCAGGATACCTTCCCTGAGGCCACACCTCTTCAACCGTGAAACCGTTTTGATCATCAGTAAGTAACACTGTTTGGTAAACACCACCCAGAGTGGTACCCGCATATGCTTTTCCCGTAATCTCAATAATCGGAACGCCATTTCTTTCCTTTGATTTTTCCAAATAGGCAAAGAGTGTCGTTTCATGTGAAAAAATCTCTTTTTTTGCCTGGGTAGTAAATATGGAAATCTCTTTTTCCAGTTCCACCACACATGTATCATGCTCTTTTTTGGTGGCATTCATTGTTTTCAATGTGACCAGAGAACTGTTTACTCTTTTATCGTAGGTTGAAATGAGCTTTTGGATGTTAGCCAGAGTTTTCTTGTTGAGGGTTTCCATTTTTCTATTTAATTCAGATAACAACACATCTTTCTTTTTTTGGGTCTTGTCATGAAAGCTTTTAAGCTTGATCATTTTCTTGAAAATTTTGTCGGCCTGCGCCTGCTGGTATAATTGTTCACCTTTAAGCTCTTCCAACTTATCAAGAATTGAATTCATTATATCCAGAATGGTTTGCACAAGCCCCACAACATGTTGTTCGCCGCCTGCAACGATCGTACTTGGTGCTGCCCGCTCACTTCCGACGCCTGAAATTATAACCCCGCCCTTGGCATAAATTTTTGAAGAAATAACCCTGCATGTTGGACTTTCAAATTTCCCACCGCATCTGATCTGTGAGTCAATGATCTCATTTTGAACATATAGATTGCCAAAGGTCTCTATTCTGCTGTTATGCAGATAACGGGCATGAACATCTCCCTGGGCACGGATAATCGAATTCGTAATACCGACCCCGGCACGGATATCACCTATGGCATCAATATTTGCATCCCAAATTTCTTCGGCGCTTACCTTGCCTGCTGTTATTGGATATGCACCGATGATCGCCCCTGATACCGATAAATCGGCATACGGTTCGATGGGTCCGTGACGATAGTCAGCATCCTCCAGGAGATGAAGCACAGGATGAATAAATACTTTTCTATCGGCTGAAAGCCCAGCCATACCTGATTTTCCGGCAAGAATTTTTAACTTGTCCCTTGACCATCTGGTATTTTCTCCACAACGAACAGCAAAACCATTCGCTGCTAACGCGTTCATCTGTTCACCATACAAGTTCTTCACTTGAACTTCCATGGCAGTAACTTTCTGTTCTATGAGAACTTCACCTTTCTTCTTCTCAATTGGTTTGCCGTTATCTTCACTTATGTATAAAGAAAGCAGGCCTTGCCGTTTCAAAAGATCAAAACAATCCACCCGGGCTACTGGAAATTTTTTAACACCGGAATCAAGAAAACACTGGATAAAAGAATCAGGATAGATACCGTTGACAATACCATCTGTCATGACTGCATCTTTAACCTGGTTTAATGTGATCACAATTTCATCAGGTTTGCGTCTTTCTATCCAGGCACCCATATGATCTGAACTTACGGAAATGCTTATTTCAAACTGATTTTCAACTTCCGTGCCCCTGCCCTTTTCTGCATTTTCAGGTGGTCTGCTTTGTTTATTTGATAGTCGAGTAGCCCGAGGGAACCACCCCCTCAGGCCCTCACAGAACCGGACGTGAACGTCTCCGCTCATCCGGCTCCTATTGACCAGCCTATGCATAGAGTAGTCTCCAATGGGCAAACAAATTTGGCTGTCTTCGTGCAATTCGAGCCAGCCACTGACTTGCCCTTCGTCGATGTCCCCTAAAACGTTTGTATTTCCTTGTTGCCCAAATCACCAACCGGCGATCCAGGCACCTTAAGGCCGGGTAGAGTGCAGATTTATAAAACCTGCCATAGTAGTTAATCCAACCTTGAATGACAGGATTGAACATGTGGGCTAAATCTTCCAGGCTCTTGTCACTGCGCCTGGGCCAATTCCACTTTCGTGAGGTTTGCCGAATTGCTTTTGCTGCTTTATTGCTGACAGCAGGAGAAAAATTAATGAAGAATTTTCCCCATCGGTTCTTTGATTTCCGAGCACGAAATGTATAACCCAGAAAATCAAAACTTGTCAGGGCATAATCCTTTTGCCGGTCTGTATCCTTGCAGTAGACTATTTTCGTCTTCTCCGGATGTAATTCCAGTCCCACATTCTCCATTCGCTCATTCAGCTTTCTAAGCAAATATTCAGCCTGGGCAAGGCTTTTACAATGGCACACTGCATCATCCGCATAACGCTCAAACGGTGTGGCCGGGCACTGCCTTTCCATCCAGTTGTCAAATGCATAATGCAAAAAGAGATTGGCCAGCAAGGGACTGATAACACCTCCTTGCGGGGTTCCCTTCTTTGGATGGAATAGTGTGTGGTCTGTCATCATCACAGGGGCTTTCAGCCACCGTTCTATATACAGAAGCACCCATCTGTCATCCGTGTGATACCGAACTGCTTTCATCAAAAGATCATGGTCAATATTATCGAAAAATCCTTTAATATCAAGATCCAATACCCAGTCATATTTCCAGCAATTCTCCCGGGCTTTCCCAACTGCATCCAAAGCAGATTTCTCCGGTCGATAGCCATACGAATCCGGATGAAAATGTTTTTCCAATTCCGGCTCCAATTGCTGTTTGACTATCTGCTGAGCGATTCTGTCCGACACTGTCGGTATTCCCAACGGCCTCATTCGACCGTCTCCCTTGGGTATTTCCACCCTCATTACCGGAGGAGGGAAATAACTGCCGGAGGACATCCGATTCCAGAGCTTGTAAAGATTGTCCTTTAAGTTAGACTCAAACTCTTCGATTGACTGTCCGTCTACACCGGCAGCCCCTTTGTTGGCTTTAACCCGTTCATATGCCTCCATAACCTCAAGTTTAGGAATACAAAACGGCTTTGCTTGGTTCAATCCAATCCTCCTGTTTCCAGTTGTTTTCTTTACTTCAAGCTGGTCAATGCTTCCCCTTCGCTCCAATTCCATTACAGAATCTTCATCACTACTACGGGTCGCTCCGCCCCTGTGCCCTGCATCGGTACTCTCATACTTACGGGTCCTCCGCTTGTATTTCTCCCTTAGCATCAGGGCGACAGGTTCCCACGTTCCACACAAAAGCCTGTCCCAAGTTCACGCCACCTTTATGCCGGAGGCCGCCCGGCCAGTAAACAGGTAACCGCCGAACTTATCCCGGGTTAACGACTACCCCCCGGTTTTGACCTCATCCCTACGCTTTCGACACTTCAATAGTGATTCACTTGCGTTCGTCTCCTTGGAACCTACCTGACAAGATCTTGTCCTGCCTTTTCCGTAACGCTCACCACCCCGGCTCTTAACCGGCGCAGCTTACGGTGGTTTGAAGCCTCCACCTGCATGGCGGCTTCGAGGGGCCTTCCCTCATCTTTTGTGCAGCATGGCTGCACTGTTTATTGCAACAGTGTCTGCCTTCGTGGCACACAGTCATCACCATATCTATTAAATAAATTCTGCTCCTTGAGGATCAGATCTTTTTGTTTGATTGTTAAAATCCTGGTTTCAACAAGAATGTCACCGATAAGTTTTTTATGTCGTGACTTTTTAAATACCTTTCTTTGTAATTCCAATGCCTGATTGATATCTTCCGTGGTGGCAAGGCCTTTTTCAATGGCAATTTTACCGAATTCTTCGCCGCTTTTGCGAACAATAAGGTACTCCTGAATCAGCTTAAGCAACCCAAGCTGATAGGGCGTTGCCATGCCTTCATCACGTAACAGATCCTCATAACCGGCCTGCCCGTTTTTAAAGGTGAAAAGTTGTATCAGGTACCCATGCTGATCCTGGGAGATGGTTCCGTACTTTACTGCAAGATCTGCCAATGTCGGAATATTATTGGCCTGTTCCGCATTGATTTTGTTTACGTCACTTCTCAATTCCCACCCTGGCCGCAACACCTTGTTGATAATAATGTTTAATTTCTCTCATTTCCGTTACAAGATCTGCTTTATCGATAACGGCAGCAGGAGCGCCGCGTCCGGTCAAAATAAGTTCAGTATGCTCAGGTTTTATATCAATCATATGTAATAGGTCTTCCTCTGAAAGTAAACCGCATAAACAGGCGACATTGGCCTCCTCAGCGATAACAAGATCATGTTGTCCGGCTTCAATGATGCTGCATAACCGTTTATACCCTTGCCGGCATTTGGCTCTCTCTGCATCAGACGGTTTGCCTTTAACAAATTGCCCGGCACCATATTGTTCAACAAAGATATTATCGAACTTTTTAAGTGCGTTTATTTCAGAATAGAGGCCGTTTTTCATAAACTGAATAATGAAAACCCCAAGCCCGGCACCGGCCGCCCTGACTGCGATACCGATAGCGGCGGTTGTTTTCCCTTTACCATTGCCCGTGTAAACCTGAACGTAACCTTTCACGAAACCGCTCCTTTGAAAACAAAAAAACTGAGCAAGTTCGTTAAAACTTAGCTCAGTTTTTTTGTAGATCTTAAAGAAAGTTAAAAAACTAACTTTCCCTTAAAAACAATTGGATGTTAGCCAACAAATTCAACCTGGCTTGCAGGCGTACGGCAATCCATGATCATACCGCGAGCTTTGTGGTCAGCAATTTCAGCAGAGCAACCCACCATACGACCAAGCAGGAACAAGATAAATGCGATATCCTGCATAGCTTTGGCATCAATTTTTCCGCTGTTTACATCTTTCCAGAGCAGGTCAAGGGAGATGGTTGCGATAACGCCATCAATATTCACGCAGAATACGTTCTTGGTAGCGCCAACTTCAAACATCGCTTTAACCAGGTGATGATAGAATACCTGGAAGTGGTTGATCTCGTTTCTTTCAGCGAACAGTTTGTCCATGAAAACTTCACGCGGATCGTAGTTAACCGGTTTTCCTTTGAATACAGGATGGTTTACGCACGGTACCTTGAAGTAGTTCATAATACCTTCGCGTTTTGCCGTTTGTTTGGTGCTCAGGTATTTTTCTGCAGTGGCCTGGGCAATCGCTTTCATCTTGGCATCGCGCTTGGCGTCATCGGGTTCCAGGTACGGATCAAAGTCACCAAAGGCATCTTTGAGGAACTTGATGGCTTCAAAACCGTTGCCGCCATGGTCACGACCGGTGTTGTTCATCCAGCCGGAGTAGCATGTAGCGATATAGTTACCGCCACTGACGGATTCCTTGGCACCCTTGGCACTGATGGTGCCCGGGCCGTTGGACATCAGCAGGTTGAGCAGGCCGTTGGTGGCAAACTGTTCTCTTGCATTGCAATCACGGTTGAACAGCAGTTTAAAGCAGGTTGTTGCAAAGTCAGTATTCAGCACGGACAGATCGCTGAGTTCTACCAAGGATTTGTAGAAATCGTTGACCTCATACTGGGGTGCGCAGCAACCGACAAGGACGCCGTTGCATGCCAGATATGTAGCAACTTCATGAGCGGTTTCACGGGTCATCTGCCTGTCAACCAGAGGCGTCCAGATAACGCTTAAGCTCATGGCAGCCAGAAGCAGGCTGAGTTTGTTTACATCACTGTTTGCTTCGGCATATTTCTGGGCATATTTGGTGAAGATGGTTTCCAAACCTTCTTTGGCCAGCAGTTTACCGAAGAATGCAGCAACTTCTGCTTCTTTAGCTGTTGTTTCACCCTGGGGCATAATCTTCTGTGCCACTTTTTCAGCAACAAGCGTATCGTTTACAGAAGCATCGCCAAAGATATCGACATAGAAAAGATCGATCATTTTTTGGGTCATCTCTGTCATGTCTTGATACAGCTTGCAGTTACCGGATGTTAAGACTGCAGCGCCAAGATAAGCGTTAGGCAGGGCGCCATTAGCGCGGGCACGGGCGGTAATATCCATGTACTGCGTACCCACAGCTGTAAAATAGTTCATTATGGCATTGGCTAGCGGCAGATATTTCTCATCGGGCATTACAGAAGATACGGCAAAGAAGTTGGAAAGGGCAAAGTGTTTTACAACAAGATCAAGAACCGGAACACCATGTACTTCGGTAACGTCGGTTTTCGAATTCATGCGGCTTGCGCCGGACTTGTTGCGCATGGATTCTCTGGTCAGCTGGGCACCCACCTGATTACCAAGTTTTTTGATGGCATCGTTGTAGGGTTCCATGGCTTCAACGGCAGCCATTTTCAGTTTTGCAGGAAGATCCAGGCCCTGATCATTTACAAACCAGGGTTTCAGGCTCAAGTCGCCTTTGGGTGGGAAATCGCTATTTTCACCGATCTCTTTGTAAACAGCGGCCATAGCTGTCGGCGCATCCTGGATGGATTCAATTCTGACACCCTTTTTGGACGCTTTGGGTTTGTCAGGGTTGAACATCTCAACACCAAAATATGAATCAAACCATTTCTCTTTTGCAAGGGCATCATCACCGCCACCGGCAATGGCGCCGGCATGACCAACCGCGCGGCTCAGGTTTGCTTTCCAGCGACCGGTTACGCAAGCTACGATGGGTTTGGTCAGCTTGATGGTGCCGTCGGCAATCCAGTCAAGGGCCATTTTTTCGTAATATCCGCCGGGCTCAATATAGCAGAAGATCGCTTTGGTACGCGGATCATTTTCTGCGCAATAGAGGAATTCAGGGAAGGCAAAGTGGATATAAAGGTCTTTACCGGAACTCAGTACGGTGGATGTACCGAAACCGGCAGTCTTCAGGTATTCAGGGATGGTGGTACTGAAGTTACCGGAGTTACTGAAAACAGCAACGCTGCCTTTTACAAGGGATTCACCCGGGTTGTTACCACCCAGGGCGCCACCAACACGTACCTGGTCCCAGGAGTTGCCGATACCCAGGCAATTTCCGCCAAATACGTCAATTTTATGTTCCTGTGCGATGGCGCGGATAAACGCAGCATCTTTTACACCGACTTTTTCAGTCAAAATAACGATTTTTTTCAGGTCGGGATTCTGGGCGATCAGCTCGGCAGCTGCGGCTGCAACTGCTGTGGGCGGCAGGTAGATAACACCTGTATCAAATTTGATACCGGCGTCAATAATCTCTTTAATACTGCCGTATGCAGGGATATCACCGATTTTGGTTTCCAGTTTTCCACCGGATTTTCCGTATTGAACACCAGCAACAATGTTACCGCCGCTGAATTCGTGTGATGTGGGGGTTACGCCTTTACTTTCACCACCCAGAAGGTTCATCACTACGCACCGGGTCTCTTTATTTGCTATTTCTTCTAGATTATTTACTCCCACGTAGTAGGGGAAGGGATTAGTTTGGCTCATAGCGTCTCCAATAAAATGATTTATTTTCTGGTTAATTTGCTAAAATGCTTTTGATTTATAATTAAATCGTCAGATTACCTTTGACCTTTGTTTTTGGTTCAGCAATTAATTATTTTTTATTTGCTGTAATCCATGCATCCAGTTCCAGGGTGTAATTCAATACACCAATCATACTACTGTCGAAACCGAACATTTTGTAAGGAACTTTCATACTGTCAAGAAGGTCACGGGCATAAATCATTCCCTGCACGACGTTTGGTCCACCACGACCGATTATAACGTGAACATTAGGATTCAGATGAATGTTTTCTCTCAGGGCATCCAGCATCGCTTTGATGGTAACGAAAATATCGGTATTGTTAGCTTTACCACCAATAATCTGAACAATGTTGGCATTCTTCAGAAAGTGCTTGTAGCAAATGCTTGCAATCTCTTTCATCTTTGCATAGGGCGGGTTTCCACCAAAGTCAGATGAAAACATTGCTTTGTCGCCCAGAACCTCAGTGGCAGCACTGTTGGCACCACCGCCGAACATGAAGGGCAGGATGGTTCCGTTGGGGTTAAGTTCCACAACGTCGCTCTGTCCCTGATAGGTTCTCAGCTGGTTGATTTCAGTTTCGAATTCGGTCAATTCCGTAGCAAATACTTCATTGGGGAATTTGATGCGGGTATGTGCGGGATCGTCCTGATCAAAAGCGGCTTTAACGTCGCAGGCAACCGGAACGGGACGTTTGCCTTTTTGCATACGAATGGGGTTGATCTCAATCATGGTCAGACCATAATTGTTATAAAGATCCCACAGTTTGGGAATCTGCTGTACCAGCGGACTGATGAAGGCTTTGGGGCATCCCAGTTTGATCAGGGCATCATTCACATGATAACCTCTGAGGCCTTCATTGGGGTTAAACGGAATGATCGCTTTTTTCTCGGGCGGCAGCTCTTCAACTTCAACACCACCTTCAACAATCAGCAGCATGGTCGGCGTTCTGGTGATTGTAGATGTTGTAATACTTACATAAAGCTCTGAATCTGATGCGACAAATTCTTCAAATGTGCAGCCGTTTGCCTTATGTGTTGTATTGCCCTGCTTATATTCGGCAAAGCAAAGATCTTTTCTGGCCTGGTTGGCGTCTGCATAGTTGTCGACAATTTTTACCAGCCCTGCTTTTCCTTTTTTACCGGCACTGCCCATGAAAGACGGTTTTACAACGACTTTGCCGCCTTTTTTGATCAGCGCTTCAATCTGTTCTTTGGTAGCATTTTCTGTCAGGGTCTCTGCTACAGGGAAATCAACGATATCCATCAATTGCTTTCCGTATTTTAATCCAGTTAGTTGCATTTTTCCTCCCTGATAATGTAGTGAATTTAATTAAAAAGAACTTCTCAATTCATTCGATATTACCAACAGACTTCAATCTTAACATCCTGCTCTCTTACGAAAACAAAATGCTGATTATTTTCGAACACCTAACTTGACCTTACTGCAATATCATCCATTCAAATATTGCATTCAGGAATCGTTAGTTGCTCCTTCTCGTCGCAAGTAAGGTTTAAAGCTCCCCCTAAACGTCTTCCCACACCAAGCCCTCCTTTCTGTTTGGGATTTGAATAAATTTAAACAGTCGTTTTAAAGATCTCTTATCAAGTTTAAGTCTATATAGGATAGGAACTTCCGTTTTGTCAATAGGATAGTGTAGCCAAAATTCACCACCAAAATTTAATATGTTTCCATAAAAAAACGAACAGGTGGCAGTCATGGGGTTTTAGCCTTATTTAAAATAAATAATTTGTTAGCTCATAAAAACTATCATTTGGCATTATTGTTTTGTTTCTCGATACAGTTATCATCTTTATGCCGACGGCAATTGTGAAATGGATTGCCTGATTGTGCAATGGATTGCCTGAATTAATTAGTTTAGCAAGATATACAGACAGATCTGTTAAGGGAATGGAACCACTTAATGTTTTTTCTTTTTCATTCCTGAATGATAACATGCATAGTGACATATTTGGTTGCACTCGTTGGTGGTGGCTTTTTTGAACTCAAAGCCACTATAGCGGCTCGATCTATCAAGCGCAACAAAAATTTTTATTTTTTTAACCGTGGGGTGGACTGCCGTATCCGTTAACTTTCAAGGCTCGGGAAATCATCCAACGAATATTGACCCGTTCGCCTTGATGGCCAATATCCGACCTTTTATTATATGTTGACTAAGACGCTGATTTTAAACTATATAGATCGGCTGTATATTTTTTTAGAAATGAACGTAAAAGGTTAAAGATATAAAAGCATGCAGACCATACGTGGATTCAGAGACATTTTACCGGAACAAATTGCTCTGTGGCAAAAGGTGGAACAAGAAGCGGCAGCCCTGTTTGAATCCTTTGGATACAGGGAAATCCGTATCCCTATTGTGGAAAAGACAGCGCTGTTTGCCCGGAGTATTGGAGAAACGACCGATATTGTCGAAAAGGAGATGTATACCTTTGAAGACAGAACAGGGGATATGCTCACACTGCGGCCCGAGGCCACAGCATCCATTTGCAGGGCATATATCCAACATAAAATGTATGCTGCCGAACCGGTACGCAAGTTTTATCTGACAGGCCCCATGTTTCGCAGAGAGCGGCCGCAAAAGGGTCGCTATCGCCAGTTTTACCAGATTGATGCAGAGGTTTTTGGGGTTGAATCCCCTTATATTGACAGTGAACTGATTTTTCTCTTACACACCTTGCTGCGCCGCCTCGGGCTTGAAGGCCTTTCGGCCCATATCAACAGCCTTGGCTGCCCCGTCTGCCGTCCTGATTTTCAAAAAGCCCTGCTCGATTTTTTAGGCGAGCGAAAAGACAATCTGTGTGAGAACTGCAAACGCAGGCTGGTTAAAAATCCGCTGCGGATACTGGACTGTAAAGTAGAAACATGCAGGCAGGCCCTTGAGGGCTCGCCTGCCACAGTGGATCACCTGTGCCCGGACTGCCGTACCCATTTTGAAACCGTGAAAACCAGTCTTGAAAAACTTGGTGTGGATTTCATGATTGACGACACCCTGGTTCGTGGACTTGACTATTATACCCGTACCGCCTGGGAGGTTCAGACCACAACGCTTGGTGCCCAGTCCGCCGTTGCCGGCGGCGGCCGGTACGATCGTCTGGTGGAAGAGCTCGGTGGGCCTTCAACACCGGCCATCGGCTTTGCCATCGGCTTTGACCGTCTGGTGGAAGTTATGGAACAACTTGACACCCAGGTGTGTGAAAAGGGCCCGGACCTTTTTATTGTCAGCCTGGGAGCAGATGCCCAGGCATATGCATTTGAATGGTCCTGCAGACTGAATACCATGGGCATAAGAACAGATTCGGATTTCCGTGGAAAAAGCATGAAAGCGTTGATGAAACGGGCAAACAAGGTTAATGCCGCTTTTGTTCTCATTATCGGGGACAATGAACTTGCCCAAAAAAAACTTGTTCTGCGCAATATGGCTACCAAGGAACAAACGGAAATCGGCCTGGATAATCTGGTGAATGATTTGGCACAATTAATTAAAAATTAATATAGTTATGGAGTTTAAGAATTAAAGTGACTGATTTACTTGGAGATATGAAACGCACACACTCCTGCATTGAGTTGGGAGACAGCCACATTGGTCAGGACGTCGTACTCATGGGGTGGGTTCAGCACCGCCGGGACCACGGCGGCGTTATTTTTGTGGACCTTCGGGACCGGGAAGGCATTACTCAGATTGTATTTGATCCGTCGTTCTCCGCGAATGTCCATGAAAAAGCCCAGGAAATCAGAAGCGAATATGTCCTGGGCATCAAAGGAAAAGTGTCGGCAAGACCTGATGACATGGTCAACCCCAGGATGACCACCGGTGCCATAGAGGTGCTTGTGGACGAGCTGCGGATTTTTTCCAGGGCCAAAACACCGGCCTTTCAGATTGAAGACCGGGTTGATGCATCGGAAACCATACGACTCCAGTACCGTTATCTGGATTTAAGGCGTACCCAGCTAAAAAACAATATCCTGGCCCGTCACAAAACCACCATGACCGTTCGAAATTATCTGGACGCCCAAGGGTTTGTGGACATTGAAACCCCGTTTCTAACCAAAAGTACGCCCGAAGGCGCCAGGGATTATCTGGTCCCCTCCCGGGTTAACCAGGGCGATTTTTACGCCCTGCCCCAGTCTCCCCAGCTCTTCAAACAGCTTTTGATGATTTCCGGCTTTGACCGGTATTACCAGATTGTCAAATGCTTCAGGGACGAGGACCTGCGGGCGGATCGCCAGCCCGAGTTCACCCAGATCGATATGGAACTCTCCTTTGTGGATGAACACCAGGTGATGGAAATTAGCGAAGGATTGATCAAGGCCATATTCAAAAAGGTGCTGGATTTGGACTTCCCCGAACCTTTCCCCAGCATGACCTGGGCCGAGGCCATGGACCGGTTCGGGTTAGACCGTCCTGATTTAAGGTTTGGCCTGGAATTGAAAAATGTCTCCGATATTGTGGCCAATGCGGACTTCAAAGTGTTTGCCTCTGTGGTTAAAAACGGCGGCCTGGTCAAGGCCATCAATGTCAAGGGCTGTGCAGATTTTACCCGAAAACAGATTGATGAACTCACCGAATTTGCAGCCGTTTACAGGGCCAAGGGCCTTGCCTGGATAAAAATAAAAGACGATCAGTGGCAGTCCCCCATTGCAAAATTCTTCTCTGATGATGAAAAAGAGGCATTGAAGAAACGCCTGGATCTTGAACCCGGTGATATTGTCTTTTTTGTGGCAGATCAGCCCAAAATCACCAATGAGGCCCTGGGTCAGTTGAGAAACGAGTTGGCACGCAGACTTGGGCTCATTGATGACAGTGAGTTCAAATTTACCTGGATCACCCATTTTCCGATGTTTGAATATGATGAAACGGAAAAACGCTACCAGGCGCTTCATCATCCGTTTACCGCACCCACGGAATCGGACCTGGACAAACTGGAGACCACTCCCCTGGAAGTTAACTCCCGGGCCTATGACCTGGTTCTCAACGGTGTTGAAATCGGCGGCGGCAGTATCCGTATCCATGACAGCAAACTGCAGCAACGGGTCCTCAAATGCTTAGGAATCGGTGAGGAAGAAGCAAAGGAGAAGTTCGGGTTCCTGCTGGAAGCCCTGACGTTTGGCGCACCTCCCCACGGCGGGCTGGCATTTGGCCTGGATCGTCTGGTTATGCTGCTTTGTCGTGAGGATTCCATCCGCAATGTCATTGCCTTTCCAAAAACCCAGAAAGCCACCTGCCTGATGACGCAGGCGCCCTCAAAAGCTGCGGCGGCCCAGCTCCAGGAGCTGGCCATTAAAACGGTAAAGCCACTGGATTAAGGAAGAAGGGTGAAAATTTAAAACCGCCCGGAAACAAATTGTTTCCGGGCGAAAATTCAAGCAAGACCAGAATTAAGAGCAGGAAAAAGGCAACCCGATCAGGTAACGCATCTGAAATAGAGTGTATGGATCAGGCCTGTTTTCTTTTCACGTGGAGAATAGGGGTGTTAAACACAAGGGCAGAGACCTGGTTGTCATTTTTTACCTTAAGCTCCAATGCATCTCTATCAATTTCAAAATATTTTGATATCACATTAACGATATCCGTCTGAAGATCAGTCAAAATAGTGTCGTTCACTTCAAGTTTGTCGTAAACTAAAGAAAATTGAAGACGCTTTTTTGCTTCGTCACTACTTCTTTTCTGGCCTCTGAACCGTCTCAAAAATTCTTGCAGCATTCAATTCTCCTTATCTTAACCCAAAAGTTTTACTCAATTTGCGCCATACACTGGTTTTTCGGTTCGGTACCTCAATGGGAACATCTTCGCCATTGAGACGTTTAGCAATCCTGCGAAAGGCCTGTCCGGCGATAGAATCATTCTGAAGCACCAGGGGCGTACCGGTGTTGGAGGATATGAGAACCTTTTCATCCATGGGCACAAGTCCTGCCAGCTCAATTGACAATATATCCAGCACATCTTCATGGCTGAGCATTTCACCACGTTCCACACGCATCGGCTCTATACGGTTGACAACAAGCTTGGGCTCTATAGAGCGCGCATACAACAGGCCGATAACCCGATCTGCATCCCTGACGGCGGAGACATCCGGGGTGCAGATCACAATCGCTTCATTGGCGCCGACCGTGGCGTTTTCAAACCCTCTTTCAATTCCGGCCGGAGAATCCATGATCACATAATCAAATTTTGTGCGCAAATCGTTGGCCACCTGTTCAACTCCTTCCGGTGTCAGCACATCTTTATTATCACTTTGGGAGGCCGGGATTAGAAAAAGATTGTCAATACGTCTGTCCCGAATGGCTGCCTGGTCAATCTTGCATCGGCCCTGGACCACATCTACAATATTAAAAACAATCCGATTTTCCAGGCCCATGACCACATCAAGGTTGCGCAGTCCGATATCCATATCCACAATGGCGACCCTTTTTCCTTCAAGAGCCAGGGCCGCGCCAATGGAAGAGGTCGCTGTTGTTTTTCCCACGCCGCCCTTTCCAGATGTTACGACAATAATTTTTCCTTCCAAAATTACACCTCAATAATTATGATTGTTTTTTCTTTAAATCACTTCCGGCCAGGGCATCCGTTTAAACGGATTTTCTTTCATATAATTTTTAACCACAATGCCCCCCTGCTCCACACACGCAAATTCGGGACCCTGCCTTCCTGACTCGCCGGCTCCGGTGGCTGTTATCAGTCCTATCTTTACCAAACTTGGATTAAATGCCAGGGAGAATATCATGGCCCCATTATTTTCCGGGTATCCTGCATGGACTTTTCCTGTCAGAGTCCCGAGCACTATAATGTCGCCGCCTGCGGTAAGCTCTGCACCCGGGTTCACGTCTCCTGTAATTACCAGATGTTTTTTGGCATTGATTTTCTGACCCGAGCGTACCCTGCCCCTGAGCATAAGCACGTCACTTTTATGATGGTTCCAGCCCTTGGACAGATCCCTTTGACGGCGCCGTTCGGTGGGAATGGAGCGTTTTTTGGGGGAAGTCGAAATAGTGCCGAGCTCAAAATCGCGTTCAAGGTGTGATTTTATCCTGTCAATCAGTTCCTCCTGCCCGCTTGCATCACCGATATCAAGGGTCACATCTGCATTTATGGCCAGATGTTTGAGTTTGTCCAATAATCTGTCAATTTCAGCAATGATTTCAGACTCCGGGTGGGAGGGGTCTATGGTAATCCATAACCCGCTACCGGCACCTTTGAGTTTGACAGGAGCGGTGTTATCAAAATTTATCATTCAAGGATCTCTCTTAATTTATGTGAAAAATCCACCACGGAATAGGGTTTGAGAATATATCCCTTGCAACCCTGCCTGAGCATTTCCTGGGCATTTTCATCAATAGCATATCCTGTGGAGAGCAGAACCTTAATATCGGGGTTAAGTTTTTTCAACGCCATAAAGACATCCAGCCCATCCATGCCCGGCATGATCATATCCAGAACCACAATATTTATGTCGTTCTTTTTTTCTGCGTAGATTTTTAAGGCATCCTTGCCGGAAGCGGCTGTGAAAACCGTATAGCCCAGGGCCTTGCATATTGTACGTCCAACGTTGAGAATGCGCTGTTCATCATCCACCAGAAGCACGCACTCATGGCCAAGCTTCAGTTCTTCCTGGGCAGACGGCAGGTCATCTATGTGGTGGTTGTCCTCTGCCAGGGGGAGAATAACGGAAAAAGAAGAACCGACATTTAAAGAACTCCATACATCAATGACGCCCTTGTGATGTCTTACAATTTTCTTGGCAAAAGTAAGACCCAGCCCCTTTTTTTCGGGGAACTGGTTATGGTTGTGGGAATAAAAGGCTTTGAATATTTTTTCCAGGGTGGCGCTGTCCATGCCGATACCCGTATCGGATATGGTAATTTTACAAAAAAAACCCGATTCCAATCCAAAGGCGTCTGCCGTACCATTAAGAATTGCGGCAGCTTCCGTGCGCACGGAAAGTTTGCCCCCTTCGGGCATGGCCTGCAATGCATTATTGACTATGGCGGTGACCACCTGTTTAATTTTTTCAGGATCGCCTTTGATAATTAAAGGCTTAGCATGCAGACTTACATCCAGGATGATCCGGAGTCCCTTCATATTCAGGGTTTCCAACACAGAGCGAACCAGCCTATTGACATCCATGCGTGTTAAATAGACCTCATCGGCCATGGCAAAGCCGAGCAGTTGGTTGGCAAGATCAGAGCCCTTGTCAACGCTGGACAAAATTTCAATAATATGGCCGTAGAGCGGGTCTGTGGGATTCACATTATTCAGCATCAAAGAGGCATGCCCCTTGATGGCGGTCAACAGATTGTTTACGTCATGGGCAATGCCGTTGGCAAGCGCCTCCACAGCATCTGTTTTCTCAAACTGGGTTGCAGTTGTAATATGTTCCATTCAGTCCGTATCCTGGTGTATCGTCCTTGCCGGTGTCTATTCCAGGTCGATGATGCCTTCAAGGATGGCATACTTGGTTAATCCGGCCACTGAGAAAATATTTAGTTTTTTCATAATATTTCTTCGATGGGTCTCCACGGTTTTAATACTTACACCCAGTGTCTCGGCAAGATCTCTGGTTTTTTTGCCTTCAGCAATCAATTGAAGGACCTTGCGTTCCTTCCGGGAAATTTTATTGAATTGGGTTTGAGCCTTGCATGCGCTCAGATCCTTACCCAGGTCGTTGGTACACATTCTGGCAATGACGGGTGTCAGGTAAAAATTTGTACGGAGAACTTCCTGGATGGCATCATAGATTTCATCAAAGGCAGACACCTTAAGAATATAGCCGGAAGCGCCCGAATCAAACATTTTATCAACAATTTTTTTACTCGAATGCATAGACAGCGCGATCACCCTGGTATGGGGAACCTCTTTCCTGATCTTGGCTGTAGCTTCCACACCGTTAAGATCAGGCATGGAGATGTCCATCATTACAATATCTGGCTTAAGGATGATTGCCTTTTCAACCGCTTCTCTGCCGTTCTTTGCAATATCTATGACCTGTATACCCTTGTTTTCCAGAAGGCTTCTTAACCCCTCCCGAATAATGGCATGGTCGTCAGTTATAAGAACTTTTAACTGCATATGGCTCCAAAATATTTTATCAAAGTCTATATTGAAGATTGATTAAAATCAAATATTAATTAAATTATCTTTGCACTAAAAAGCTGCGGTTGAGTCCGCAATTTTTTTTAGTTTGCCCATACCCGCGAATATTGTTAAAAACATATGGAACTAAAAATAATATTAACTGAAGAAAATGAATACCAACCAGACCATTTCCCAAGGTAAAAAATATGATTCAAACCTTTACAGTTGAAGGCCGGCAAGGAACATCCGCCATCCATGTGGGAGAATCCTTGTCCCGTGTAGGAGATTACCTGCCGGATCAGGGTTCTGTGGTTATTGTTACCGATGAAAACATCCTCAAGCATTACGGCGCATCATTCCCTGCCGGTCATGTGATCACCGTCGGAACCGGGGAAAAGATAAAAACCCTTGCTACGGTAGAATATATTCTGCGGGAAATGATTAAGGCCGGATGCGACAGGTCAAGTTTTTTGCTGGCTATCGGCGGGGGCATTGTCTGTGACATTGCCGGTTTTGTGGCGTCTGTATTTCTAAGAGGCATCCGTTTCGGCTTTGTTTCAACCTCTCTTCTTTCCCAGGTGGATGCCAGCGTCGGAGGCAAAAACGGCGTCAATCTGGATGCCTTTAAAAATATGGTGGGGGTCTTCAGCCAACCCCAATTTGTGCTGTGTGACATCGACATGCTCTCCACGTTGCCGGACAGGGAAATCTCCAACGGCCTGGCCGAGATTGTCAAACATGGACTGATCAAGGATCGGCACCTTCTGGAATTTGTCGAAAACAACCGCGATAAAGCCCTGAACCGGGACCGGGAAACGGTTTTCCGGATGGTTGCGGCTTCAGTGGCCATTAAATCCGGTGTGGTCCAGGCAGATGAACGGGAGACCGGGGAACGCCGCAAGCTTAACTTCGGCCACACCATCGGACATGCGTTTGAAAAATTGAATCCCTGCGGCCATGGCCGTGCGGTCGCCGCAGGAATGGTCGCGGCAGCACAATTTTCCCAACAGAGAGGGTACATCAATCAAGGGGATGTGGACCGAATCAAAGATCTGCTCTTAGGACTTGGGCTGCCTGTTACCTTTGATTTTCCCCCGGAACAAATCATTGAGGCGGCATCCAGGGATAAGAAAAAACAAGGCCATAATCTCTTTTTTGTTTTTCTTGGACAGATCGGACAGGCCAGGGTGGAAAAGATCAGCTATGATGACCTAAACGTTTTTATTCGTGGATATTTTGCCTAATATTCGTTAAAAAAGAGTAACTTTGGTTGCGGTAACTCACCGCATATAAACAAGGAATGAAGGAGATTGAAATTATGGCACGTCTTAAAGGAACCAGAACAGAAAAGAACCTGCTCACCGCCTTTGCCGGTGAATCCCAGGCAAGAATGCGCTACACCTATTTTGCCAGTCAGGCTAAAAAGGACGGATATGTCCAGATTTCTGCAATTTTTGCCGAAACTGCCGATCAGGAAAAAGAGCATGCAAAGCGCTTTTTTAAATTTCTTGAAGGTGGGGAGGTCGAGATTACCGGGACCTTTCCTGCGGGTGTCATTGGCACCACACTGGAGAATCTGAAATCGGCTGCGGCCGGAGAAAATGAAGAGTGGTCCCATATGTATCCAGCGTTTGCCGCCATTGCCAGGGAAGAGGGTTTTGATGACATTGCCCTGGTTTTTGAAATGGTGTCTGTTGCTGAAAAACAGCATGAAAAAAGATACAATGACATGGCGGCCAATATTGAAGCGGGCACGGTTTTCAAAAAGAATGCCCCGGTCACCTGGCGGTGTCGAAACTGCGGTTATCTGCATGAAGGGACTGAAGCCGTTGAAATGTGCCCGGCCTGTGCCCATCCCCAGGCTCATTTTGAGGTCCTGGGTGAAAACTGGTAATCGAAAAGTCCCAAGTAGGGATGCGCTTTGTTCTTTTGTTTGGCAAGGCGCATCCCTAAATTTTAACAGCAATGCTGAATTTTGACGTCCCAAATTGACAAAACCCGATTATGAACTTATAGTTACGGCAATTTTAACCTAAAATAGGAAATAGCTATGGCCGAAAATATTATTCATCTCAATGATGAAGACTTCGACGAATTGTTAAAAACTTCTGACAAGCCGATTATGGTCGATTTCTGGGCACCCTGGTGCGGCCCGTGCAAAGCCATTGGCCCTACCCTTGAAGCATTAGCCAATGAATTTGGTGATCAGATAACCATTGCCAAGGTCAACGTTGACGACAACCCCATAAGCCCCAGCAAACATAATGTACAGGCCATACCAACCCTTATCTTTTTTAAGGATGGAGCAGTTGTCAATCAGATTACCGGCATGGTCGCAAAGGAAAAACTTGAAGAGGCCATCAAAAGCGTTCTTTAAGGAGGTTTTCAATGAGTGAATATGATCTGGTGATCATCGGTGCCGGGCCCGCCGGTCTGACCGCAGGACTGTATGCGGCCCGGGCTCGGATGAATGTTTTACTGATTGAAAAGGCTGTGCCTGGAGGGCAGATCCTTGTAACGGACTGGATTGAAAATTATCCCGGATTCCCCGAAGGGATTTCCGGATATGACCTGGCCGAAAAAATAAAAGAGCAGGCGTTGACTCTCGGTTTAAACATTGAAACCGCAGAGGTTCAGGGGCTTGATCTTTCCGGAACGATCAAGGAAGTTATTTTCAAGGAAAAACGCATCAAAACCAAATCCCTGATCATAGCCTCGGGCGCATCGCCCAAAAGACCCGGAATCGGTGAGGAGAAGTTCATGGGTAAAGGAGTCTCCTTTTGCGCCACCTGTGACGGGCCTTTTTTCCGGGACAAGGTGCTAGTTGCGGTAGGCGGCGGGGATACAGCGATTCAGGAATCCATTTTCCTCACCAAATTTGCTAAAAAAGTGTATGTGGTTCATCGCAGGGATGAACTTCGGGCCACTAAGATTCTTCAGGAAAGAGCTTTTGCCAACGACAAAATTGAATTCCTCTGGGATAGTGTAGTGACGGGTATGGATGGATTTTTTGGCGTTGAAAAAGTTCATGTCAAAAATTTAAAAACCGGCAATGAGTCCCAAATTGAAGCGAACGGCTGCTTTATCTGGATCGGTATTCTGCCGAACACCGAATTTATAAAAGGTGATGTGAAGACCGATGAAAGCGGGTTTATTGTTGTGGACACAAAAATGCAGACCAACGTACCCGGTGTATTCGCCATCGGCGATGTCAGGGATACGCCTTTGCGCCAGATTGCAACAGCTGTGGGAGATGGTGCTATAGCTGCGGTCAGTGCAGAGCATTATATAGAGAACTTATAAAAATGAAAAAATTTTTCATTACAGGGTTGGTCTTTCTTTTGCTGTCAGGGTGTTCCCTGTATGAAGAAAAGCATCAGATGAACAAAAATGCCCAGCAGCTGGCAGCAGAAGGCGCCGCTTCATTTATAAATGAGGATTACGAAGATGCGATCAAGGCATATACCGACCTGAAAGACTGGTATCCGTTTAGTAAATATGCCATTCTGGCGGAATTAAAGATTGCCGATGCGCATTTTCATCTTGAGGAGTATCCTGAGGCTATTGCCGCCTATGAAAACTTTGAGAAAATGCATCCCAAAAATGAGGCTGTGCCCTATATCATCAATCAAATCGCCATGTGCTGGTTTAATCAGATAGATACCATCGACAGGGATGAAACGCCTGCAAAAAAGGCCATGGCTGAGTTTGAAAGGCTGATCCGGTTATTCCCGGAAGATGAGCACAGCCAGGAGGCTCTGGCGCATATTGACGCCTGCATCGATAATATGGCCGCTCATGAGCTCTATGTCGCTAATTTTTATAATAAAACAGAAAAATACGAAGCTGCGCTTAAACGTTACCAGTATATTGTGGAAAACTATGCAGGGACAGATCAAAGCCGGATCGCCCTTGAAAAAATTCCCGGGGTGTCTGAACACATTAAAGAAGTCGAATCCGACAACGACGAAAACAACGACGAAAAATAAAAATCCTTTACTTTTATTTTAATATGTTGTATTCATTTTGGGTTTTAATTTTGATAGAGCGATTTTATTAGGAGTATAAATATGTCAAAAGAATGTGCAATCTGTGGAAAAAGACCAATGGTCGGCAATAATGTCAGCCATGCCCATAATCTCAATAAAAGGCGCTTCAATCCCAATCTCCAGAGAGTTCGTGCGGTGATTAAGCCGGGTTGCGTCAGAAAAATAGATGTATGCACATCCTGCATCAAGGCAGGAAAAGTTACCAAAGCCTCTTAGTGTTTGAACAAAAAGTCACCCATGTGCGACGTTGCATAAAAATTTGCAATCCTTACAACCTTCCAGGTTGCTCCGGTTACAAATTTTTATGAGCCTTGAATCTGGGTGACTTTTTTTCCAAACACGGGTTCCTGCGCAACTCTAAATAAAAATTCGCTATTAGGGTTGATAAATTATTACCCTTTTATAGAATTAAAAATATTATCAGTAAATTCCGGGTATGCTCTCGCATACCCGGAATTTTGTTGTTCAACCTTGGGCTATAATATTTTTGAAGCTAACTCGGCCAATTCAGAACGCTCACCTTTCTCAAGATTGATGTGGGCATAAATCTTCTGTCCCTTCATCTTTTCTATGATATAGGCAAGGCCATTGGTTTGGGTATCCAGATAGGGGTGGTCTATCTGGAATATATCCCCTGTAAAAACAATTTTTGTACCCTCCCCTGCCCGGGTGATGATGGTTTTTACCTCATGGGGCGTCAGGTTCTGGGCCTCATCCACGATAAAAAAGACCCGTACAATAGATCGGCCCCTGATATATGAAATCGGTGTGATAACGATCTTTTCCTCTTCTATTAACTCCTTGATATTTTTTCCGTTGGAACCATTTTCATTAAATTGATTCTGTATAACAGAGAGGTTGTCATACAGGGGTTGCATATAGGGGTCCAGCTTGGACGCCACATCGCCGGGAAGAAACCCTAAATCTTTGTTGCTCAGCGGAACCACAGGCCGGGCGATGAAAATCTGGCGGTAAAACTGCTTTTTAGCCAGGGCGGCGGCCAGAGCCAGCAGGGTTTTTCCGGTACCTGCTTTGCCGGAAATGGTAACAAGGGATATATCCGGATTAAGCATGGCATTCAGGGCAAATGTCTGCTCCGAATTCCGCGGTTTGATGCCGTAGCATGTTCTGGGTTGAATCAATTTGACGGTCTGACTTGCGCCGTCAAAATAGGCCAGGGCTGATTTGGATCCGTTTTTCAGTATCACATTTTCATTGGCAAAAAGAGCAACTTCCTGGCCCAGGCTTGCGGTTTGGGTTTCATAGGGCTTCTGATACAGGTCGCTCAGTACCTGGGAGCTGATGTTATTCACCACCTTCATACCCGTGTACATCTCGGAGATGTTTTCAACAAACTGGGAGTTGTAATTTTCAGTTTTTAAACCAATGGAGCGGGCTTTCAGGCGCAAGTTCACGTCCTTGGTTACAAAAACAACATTTTTAAAACCATTTTCTTTGGCAATGGAATAGGCAGTATTTATAATTCTGATATCCGGGGTGATTTCATTAAAATTGTTTTTAATTATGGGATCCAAGGGGGTATCCAGGCGAATGGCAATATTGCCTTTTCCGTTATCAATGGGCGCCCCGCCGTTGAGCACCGTATCACAGGATAAAGCATCCAGGGTCCTTAAAAAGTCCCGGGCATTGCAATTAATGACATTGTTCCCTTTTTTAAATTTATCCAGTTCCTCAATAACCGTAATGGGAATATAAATGTCATTGTCTTTGAATTGATGAATGCATCCGCTGTCATGTAGGATGACGTTGGTATCCAGGATAAAAATTTTTTTCATACAGATCTCCGCATTAAAATAAAAATTTTTAAACAGGCTCTCAAGGTGTGGTTGATTCAAGTATTGATCGAGAGCAAGGAGGTTGGTTACCGGACCTTTCCTTTCCGGTCTTCTGGCGGGGAGTGGTAAATTGAAAACGTTTACCATAATATTCCAGGCTAAAGCGTTAATGTTCGGGCCGGGTCAGCCCTATTTAAGAAGATTAGGCTCGACGATCCTGACAGGCTGTTGAGCATAATTAAACAATTCTTTGTTTAATTATTATAAAGTTTGGTTAGGAAATGATGAAGGCAGAACAATATTACAATTTTAAAAGCCTCTTTAAACGGCAAATAATATGGATGGTGTTTTATTTTGATTGCGAGCCTGACGTAATATCTTCAGTGATGACCCGTTTAACCTCGTTAACGGTTTTCACCCGGCGAAGTTCTGCCATTACTTTTTTAAGCTGCGCGGAACTTTCCACCATGATAGTGAAATAAAAAATACTGATACCCTCGACCGATGTTTCCGAGTGCGCGTTTAAAATATTGATACCGGCCTTTGAAATGACAGCAGCAATGTCGGCCAAAAGGCCATGGCGATCGTCTGTCTTGATGCAGATGGACGCAGGGTATGATTCCTTAATACCACTGGCCCATTCGACTTCAATAACCCTCTCACTGCTCATTTTTAAAATATTAATGCAGTTCTTTCGGTGGATGGCCACCCCCTGGCCCTGGGTAATATATCCGATTATGGGATCCCCCGGCAGGGGATTGCAGCATTTTGAAAATCTGACCAGAATATCATTAAGTCCTTTTACAATGATCCCGGTGGTCCGTTGTTTGTCCGAAGGGCGGGAAACTATTTTTTCAATGAGGGCATCATCGGCGTCTTCTAAATCTTTTTCAAACTCCGGCACAGCGCGTTTCAGCAGCTGAAGTGCTGTCATTTGTCCGAACCCCACATGGGCGATCAGGTCGTCAATCGTCTTGAAACCCAATATGTCCGCCACCCTGGCGATATCACCTGATTTGATCAGGGCATTGAAATTTTGATTTCGTTTTCTAAATGTTTTCTCACACATTTCCCGTCCCAGGGAATAGCTTCTCTCCTTTTCCCTGGCATTGATATAGGCCCTGATTTTTGTCTTTGCCTTAACTGTTTTAACAAAATTGAGCCAGTCCCGGCTTGGGTTGTGTCCTTTGGTGGTTATAATTTCAATGGTATCGCCGGTGCGCAGTTCATGGGACAGGGGGACAAGCTTGCCGTTGACCCGGGCACCTGTGCACTGGGCCCCAACTTCCGTGTGAATCCGGTAGGCAAAGTCAACGGGTGTGGCTTTTTTGGGAAGGGTTTTGATCTCTCCTACCGGGGTAAACACGTAAATTTCACCGGGATAGAGATCTATGCGCACATTTTCAAGAAATTCATCCGGATCTTTAAGATTTTCCTGATTCTCCACAAGATTCCGGATCCAGGCAAACAGTTCGCCGGTGTTTTCGTCAATCCTGGTCCCTTCCTTGTATGACCAGTGCGCAGCAATGCCGGATTCTGCCACCCGGTCCATCTCATGGGTCCTGATCTGGATTTCCACCCGCTCACCTTTGGGGCCGATTACCGTGGTGTGGATGGATTGGTACATATTGGGCTTGGGATTGCCGATATAATCCTTTATTTTATAATATATGGGCTTCCACATGGAGTGAACCGCCCCCATGGCAGCATAACATTGGGGCACGGTATCCAGGATGATTCGAAAGGCAATGAGATCATAAACCTCATCAAACTCAAGACCCTGGGACAACATTTTCTGGTAAATGGAGTAAAAGGATTTAAACCGTCCCTTGATCTGGCAGGGCAGTTCCATCTCTTCCATTTTATAGTGCAGGGAGGCTGAGACCTCATTAATATACGCTTCCTGCTCGTCCTTAGCCTTATTGACCAGGGTCAGGATACGATCATGCTCTTCACGCAGGGTGTAAAAAAAGGCAATCTCTTCCAGTTCGTTTTTAATCCAGAAGATGCCAAGACGTGCGGCGATGGGTGCATAGATATCCAGGGTTTCCTGGGCAATGGCCGCCTGCTTTTCAGGTTTTTTGTGGTATTTAAGGGTCCGCATATTGTGCAGACGGTCTGCTAATTTGATGAGCACCACCCGGATATCATCTGCCATGGCCAGGATCATTTTACGCAGGGATTCTGCCTGCTGGGCCACCTTGGTGGATGCATGCAGGGCGGACAGTTTGGTCACGCCCTCCACAATATGGGCTACCCCTGGGCCAAACATATCAGCAATATCTTCTTTGGTGGCAGGGGTATCCTCAATTACATCATGGAGCAGGGCGGCAGCAATACTCTCCATGTCCAGCTTCATGTCGGCCAGAATATTGGCCACCTCCAGGGGATGAGACAGATAGGGCTCTCCTGAAAGCCTGACCTGACCTTCATGAACCCGGGCGGAATAGATATAGGCCCGGTCAATGAGCGAGACATCCGCATCTGGACTGTATTCATAGATTTTGTCCAATATGTCGGTGATTCGAATCATTTTATGCCACCGGTTGCCGCGCTACCTTAAACTTAGTAAGCCTTAGCAAAAAGTACCCGCCGATCACTTTTTTCGCCACAATAAATACAAGATCCCGCTTCGTCAGGGCTGTCAAAGGGAATACACCGGATGGTTACGGACAGATCCTGTTTTATTTTTTCTTCACATTGGTCTGATCCGCACCAGTGGGCCAGAACAAACGCACCGTTGTTATACCCGTTTGCTTTTTTATACAAATCATAAAACTGGTCTTTTTCATCAATGGAAAAGGTGTTGGCTTCCCGAAAAGCTTGGGCGCGCTGAAACAGGGTCTCCTGGATATCGTCCAGGATATCGGCAATGGTATTTATAAACGCTTCTCTATTAATCCCCTTTTTCTCACCCGTATCCCTGCGGGCCATGAACAAACTGTTGTTTTCAATGTCCCTGGGGCCAAGCTCCACACGCACCGGAATGCCTTTTTTCACCCAGTCCCACCCCCTGGCGCCGCCGATGTCCCGGCTGTCGATCTCCACTTCAACCGGAAGGCCGTGAAAGGTTTGCTGTCTTAGCGCGGCTTGAAGTGCTTGGGCACTTTCCTGGACCTCTGAATTGTCAGCCCCTTTCTTGATAATGGGCAGGATCACCACATGGGCCGGGGCGATGCGGGGCGGAACCACCAGACCGTCATCATCGGAATGCACCATGATCATGCCGCCGATCATCCGGGTGGACGTTCCCCAGGATGTGGTCCAGGCAAAGGATTCCTGGCCCTCCTCATTCTGAAATTTAATATTGGAGCCTTTGGCAAAGTTCTGGCCCAGGAAATGGGAGGTGCCGGCCTGCAGCGCTCTTTTATCCTGCATCATGGCTTCAATACACGTGGTGTCGTCAGCACCGGGGAACCGTTCGGATTCACTTTTACGGCCTTTGATGACCGGCATGGCCAGTCTCTCTTCAACAAATTTGGCGTAAATTTCCAGCATCTGAAGGGTCCGTTCCATGGCCTCTTCTTTCGTGGCATGGGCTGTATGTCCTTCCTGCCATAAAAACTCACTGGTGCGCAGAAACATACGGGTACGCATTTCCCAGCGCACCACATTGGCCCACTGGTTCAAAAGAATAGGCAGATCCCGGTAGGATGACGTCCATCTGGACATGGACTCGCCGATAATTGTTTCGGATGTGGGCCGGACAATCAACGGCTCGGCCAGTTCTCCGGCCGGTACAAGCCGGCCGTTTTCGCCCTTTTCCAGCTTGTGATGGGTGACAACGGCACACTCTTTGGCAAAACCTTCCACATGCTCGGCCTCTTTTTCAAGGTAGCTTAGAGGAATAAATAATGGGAAATAGGCGTTTTTTACCCCGGTTTCCTTGAACATGGCATCCATCTGGCGCTGGATGTTCTCCCAGATGGCATATCCCCAGGGTTTGATCACCATGCATCCGCGGACCGGCGAATTTTCCGACATGTCCGAGGCTTTTACCACCTCCTGGTACCACTGGGAATAATCTTCTTCCCTTGTGGGGGTGATGGCTGTCTTAACTTTCTTTCCCATTTACTTCCTCCGCCTTTAAGGTCATTGCATCAATCTCTTTTATGAGTTCATCCACAAGATACGCCTGATCAATTTTGCGGATGACTTTCCCCTTTTTAAACAAAATTCCATTGCCGTCGCCCCCGGCAATGCCGATATCGGCTTCTTTGGCTTCTCCCGGACCGTTGACCACGCATCCCATAATAGCAACTTTAATCCGTGCTGAGCGCTCAAGTAAAGCTTTTTCTACCTGTTCGGCAATTTTAAACAAATTTATTTTACACCGTCCGCAGGTGGGGCAGGAGATCAACTCCGGACCCCGCTGGCGCAGACCCAATGCGCGTAAAATTTCAAACCCGGTACGGATCTCTTCCACCGGGTCCCGGGTCAGGGAGACCCGGATGGTGTCTCCGATCCCTTCGGACAGCAGCATGCCGATGCCGATGGCGGACTTGGTGATGCCTGCATAAAGGCCACCGGCCTCGGTGACCCCCACATGAAGAGGCACGTCGGTCAACGGTGAAAGCTGCCGGTAAGCCTCCACGGTGCGCGCCACATCCGAAGCTTTCAGGGATACCTTAATATCATAAAACCCCAGATCCTCAAGAATCCGAATATTGGCAAGGGCACTTTCCACCATGCCCCTGGCTGTGACACCGTATTGTTTCTCAATCTCTTTTTCCAAAGATCCGCCGTTTACCCCGATGCGGATGGGAAGCTTGTGGGCCTTGGCACAGTCCACCACTGCTTTTATTTTGTCGGCCGTGCCGATATTGCCTGGATTGATCCGCAGTCCATCCACACCGGATTCGGCCGAAGCAATAGCCAGACGCCAGTCAAAATGGATGTCGGCAATCAAGGGGATGTGAATCTGCGCTTTAATTTTTTTTAACGCCTTGGCCGCTTCCATATCCGGCACAGCTGCCCGGACAATTTCGCACCCGGCCTTTTCCAGGGACAATATCTGATTTACAGTGGCTTGCACATCCTGGGTCTGGGTGTTGGTCATAGACTGAACCGAGACCGGGGCATCGGAGCCCACAGGTTGTGATCCCACATTTATCTGCCGGGTTTTCCGGCGTTCTTTGAGCAGCGACATAAAAAAACCCTTCCTTATTTTAAAAAAGCAACTGCCTGCATCGCAGTTTTTCAGATGCAGGCATGTTTTTATAATCAATCCATTATCATACCGGGACCGGTTTTTTCAAGATATTGATGCCGGGCCAAAGGCCGGTATAACACCAACAGAATCTTTAAGCCCCCATCATGTCGGGGCAAATTTAACTTCTCCCTTGCCATTCATGCGGCAGTCAGGATATTCTCCAAAAACCTTAATTAGCGAGCCTTTCCAAAAATCAATTTCCAAGCAAAAGAAAATAAACCCCATGCCGGATAAAGAACAAAAATTTTTTGATTCCCTGGATAAAAAGCTGTGGAATGCGGCGGACAAGCTGCGCGCCACCCTGGATGCGGCCCAGTATAAGCATGCGGTCCTGGGGCTGTTGTTTGTCAAATATGTTTCGGACGCTTTTGACATGCGGCGGCAGGAGCTGACCGAGCAGTTCAACACGCCCGGGCATGACTATTTTCTTGATCCCGGGGATTATTACGCCGAGGCCGAATACCAGGCCGAGATCGCTGACGAGCTGGAGATTCGGGACTATTACACCGAAAAAAACGTCTTCTGGGTGCCGCAGCTGGCCCGCTGGCAGATCCTGCGCGACAATGCCACCCTTGCGCCGGGCACCGGGATCAAGATCAAAAACGGCAAGACCCACACCTACACCTTCCGCAGTGTTGGGCGGCTCATCGACGATGCCCTGGAGGCCATTGAACAGGACAATCCAAAGCTAAAAGGTGTACTGAATAAATCATACGGACGTTTGCAGATCGATCAGTCCAAACTTATTGAGCTGATCAACCTGCTTTCCCAGATTCCCTTTGCCCACGACACCCTGCAGTTCAAGGACATCCTTGGGCATGTCTATGAATATTTTCTCGGTCAGTTCGCCCTGGCCGAAGGCAAGAAGGGTGGCCAGTTTTACACCCCGAAATCCATTGTTTCTCTGATTGTCGAGATGCTGCAGCCCTTTCGGGGTCGGGTATATGATCCGGCCATGGGTTCCGGCGGCTTCTTTGTGCAGAGCGAGCGGTTTATCAAGGCGCATGGCGGAAGCCTCGGCAGTGTCTCCATCTACGGCCAGGAGTACAACCACACCACCTGGCAGCTGGCAGCCATGAACATGGTGATCCGGGGCCTGGACTTCAACTTCGGCAAGGAACCGGCCAATACCTTTACCAATGACCAGCACCCGGACCTGCGCGCCGACACCATCATGGCCAATCCGCCCTTTAACATGAAGGAGTGGAACACCGGCGTCAGTGATAATGATCCGCGCTGGCAGTACGGCAGACCGCCGACGAACAACGCCAACTTTGCCTGGCTCCAGCACATGTTTTATCATCTGGCCCCCAATGGTTCCATGGGGTTGCTCCTGGCAAACGGCTCCATGAGTTCCAACACCAACACCGAGGGCCAGATCAGAAAGGCGCTGATCGAAAACGATCTTGTAGAGTGCATGGTGGCCCTGCCCGGCCAGCTCTTCACCAATACCCAGATTCCGGCCTGTATCTGGTTTTTGACCCGCAACAAGAAAGCGCGCAACAGTTTCCGGGACCGCTCCGGCGAAGTGCTGTTTATCGATGCCCGCAACCTGGGCTACATGAAGGACCGGGTGCTGCGGGATTTCAAGAAGGAGGAGATCGACAAAATTGCCGGAGCCTTCCATGCCTGGCGGAAAGGCGAAGGATACGCGGACGAGGCCGGGTTCTGCATGTCTGCCAAACTGGACGTGATTACCAAGCATGACCATGTGCTGACGCCGGGCCGCTATGTGGGGGCTGCGGAAGCGGAGGAGGACGGCGAACCCTTTGCCGATAAGATGGCTCGATTGACGGCCCGGCTTTCAGGGCAGTTTAATGAGAGTGCCAAGCTGGAAGAGCAGATTAAACAGAATCTGGCCGGACTGGGGTATAAAATTTGAACACGGGGAAATAGTAATGAGCAATAGTGAAGATGATACAGAAATTTTTCTTGAAGCCATGGGAACTTTTTCCATGACCTCAGATGTGGATTTGGCCCTGTATGGGGATGAGCTGACCATCTCCGACCAGGCCAGGCTCGGGGCTGAAATTGACCGACTTCCCATGGCCCAGCGGGTGGATCTGCTGATCTACAGGACTATTAATAATGAGAAGTTTCGGAAGCATGGCAAGGAGTGGTTTTGCAGGAGTTGGGAGGGGTGAGTGCTAACTTTAGCAAATTATCAGAAGTAGCAGATGTTATCGATTCACTGCATAAGACACCGAAATATTCGGAGACAGGTTTCCCTATGGTTCGGTGTACAGATGTTAAATATGGGAAATTAGATTTATCAGATACTCTAAAAGTAAGTGATGAAGTCTTTGCTGAGTTCTCCCGTCGGTACAAACCAAAAAAGAACGACATAATTATTACCAGGGTTGGGTCGTATGGATTAACCGCATTGGTAGACGATAGCAATTTCTGCCTTGGACAAAACACAACCGCCATAGTCCCTAAAATCAATCCTCGTTATTTATACATTGCCCTTAATTCACCACAGGTAAAAAACCAAATCGAATTTTCTGTAGTTGGCAGCACACAAAAAACGCTCAGTTTAAAAGCAATCAATGATCTTGAGATACGGCGATTTGGTGGAGATGTTGAAGATAGAATCGCTGAAATACTCAGCGCGATCGACGATAAAGGTCAACTCAACCGCCAGATCAACCAGACCCTGGAGGAGATGGCCCAGGCCATTTTCAAATCGTGGTTTGTGGATTTCGAACCGGTCAAGGCCAGGATCGAGGCAAAAACAAACGGCCAGGACCCGGAACGCGCGGCCATGTGCGCCATCAGCGGTAAAACCGACGCCGAACTCGACCACATCTGCCCTGACCAGCTTGTCCATCTCCGCGCGACCGCCGCCCTCTTCCCCGACGAACTCACCGACTCCGAATTAGGGTTGATTCCGAAGGGATGGGGCGTTTCAACTATCGGAGTTGAGTTTATTGTAACAATGGGACAATCTCCGCCCGGACATACTTATAACAAAAATCAGGAAGGAACTCCTTTCTTTCAGGGGCGAAGAGATTTCAAATGGCGTTATCCTGTTAATCGGGTTTTCTGCACAGCACCAAAACGCTTTGCCCAAAAAGGAGACACCCTATTAAGTGTAAGAGCTCCTGTTGGAGATGTTAACAAGGCTGCGACAATTTGTTGCATTGGCAGAGGGTTGGCCGCCCTACGTCATAAATCAGGGTGCGAGGCATATACTTATTATACCCTTAAAAAATTAGAGCAATATTTCAATAATTTTGACACAGAAGGTACAGTGTTTGGCTCGATTAATCAGAAGGCCTTAAAAAATATAAAAATTATTCATCCTAATGCTAAGAATTTAAAAGAGTTTTCAAGACTTATAGGGGGATTTGATCAACAAATTTTGAATAATGAAAATCAGATTTCCTCCCTCACCCAACTCCGTGATACCCTACTCCCAGAACTCATCTCCGGAGAGATTGCCGTTAATGTTGCGGAATCCGTCAACAAGGAGGTAATATGAATACAACCATAAACGGTGGTGATGTAAAAAGTATGCTATGCTTTTTATACATGACCAAAATTGATATAAAAAAAGACTAACTCAAATGATTTAAGATGGTTATAAAGGTTTTTGGAAAAACAACACGTTTTTCTAAATGCACGTCGAATTCTGTGTCTCAATCTGCAATTATTTCCTTCAATTCCAACAGTATTGGCTTTCCCCGTAACATGATTGTCGGATTTGAAGGTTTTTACAAAACTTGTCCAGTCGTCCGTATAAATCGTGTCAACCGTGATGCCCAGCTCTGTAATTTTTTTCCGTAAATCTCTTGCGGTAGGCAAATTACGCTTGCCCTTATTCCAAAAAAACAATGAACCCGCATTACTTTGTAAGTAAAAATATTAATCATAATTTTAATTATATTGACACGTTAATTTTTATATCTATTTTTGCTCTTGAGAAAGCCACAGCACTGTTTTAATTTTGATATTGTTTATAAAAAAATCTGGGTAAGTTAGTCAGATCTTTCAAGCTTTTTTTGTGGGCTATGCCTGGAAGTTGATATCTCAGGTCAGCCCATGGATGTTCTATTGAAGCATTTTTATCAGGAGGTGATGTTATGCAAAAAAACTATTACCTTGTTTTAGGAATTCCTTCAGAAGCAACACCGGATGATATCAAAGACGCATATCGAAAACTTGTCAAAGAGTTTCATCCGGATCATTACGGCGGAGATAACCATTCTCCCTTTCTTGACATCCAGGAGGCATATTCAGTACTGTCCGATCCATCTAAAAGACGTGTCCATGATCTTGAGGTTTTAATACAAAAAGATAAGTTAAGATCCCGGTATGCAGAAAGTATCCAATCGGGCCCGGGCAGACAAGCAGAACCTCTAATCCCTGGTCAGCAACAGCCCGTGAATTTGGGGGCGGCAAGCCTTGCCAGGTCTTTTCATACGTATCAATCGTCATTTGATGAATTATTTGACAAGATATTCAGCAATTTCAGCCAGACACCAGGTCCTAAAAGCGAACATCCTGAGAACCTCAATGTTGTTATCACGCTGACACCTTTACAGGCGTTTCAGGGTGGACGAATCAAAATAACACTGCCGGCGCAACTCAAATGTCCGGCCTGTTCCGGGCAAGGATGGGTTGGCATGTACGAATGCCGGCGATGTCGTGGTCAAGGTGTTGTGTCAGGCGAGTATCCTGTCATGATCAACTACCCTTCAGGTATATCAGACCATCATTTGGTTCAATTGCCGCTGGATACGTATGGAATTAAAAATTTTTATTTAACGGTACATTTTCGTATCAGTGAAATCCTTTAAACTAAAATTTTTTTTATAGACCAAATGAGCAATTTGAAAAAAGACCCGGTTCTGATTGAACCGGGTCTCGTGTTGAGCCATCACCTGCCTGAACCTTGATCCGGCGAGGGCATGCATTTCCTGTCCTTGGGCAGTGTCAGACGGAGAACGCCGTCCTTTTTGAATAAAGTTTGTGGCAATTCATTAAAACACTGCATGGTTTCATGCGGTTTTCACCTCAATCTGTTTTACGTTGGATTTCGGCAGTGCCTTTCTGGGCATGGTTACAGTCAATACGCCTGTTTTAAATGTAGCCTTGACTTTGTCCTGATCCGCATCTTCGGGAAGGGACAAAATCCTCTGGAAAGAACCGTAAGAACGTTCCATCCGGTAAAAATTTTTTTCCTTTTCTTCTTTTTCCTGTTTCTTTTCACCGCTGATGGTCAGGGTATCGTTAATGATTTCCAGTTTGACATCCTTTTCATCCACACCGGGTATCTCAACGGTAACGGTATATTCCTTGTCAGTGGCGCCAAGATCCAGGGTGGGTTTCAGTATGCCGTCGGCAAAAGTTGGAACCAACGACTGGTCAGGGCTGAATGGAGACAGCCCGAACCCGCGAAACGCCCGATCAAAGAGCTGGTCAATTTCCTGATGAAACTGCTCTAGCGGATGGGCAGGAACGCTTGCGCTTTTTCCTGTTTTTTCACGTGCTACCGGCACCATTTTACCCGCATCCTCTTCCTCTTTTTTAAACCAGTTCCAGGGTACCCATTTTTTAATGTTCATCGTATACCTCCTCTGTTTAGGTTTAAAACTATTACTTTTTACCTGAGTTAGCGGCATAAAGATTGCTTTTTTAATTATAACATATTGAAATTTTAATATAAAATTAATACAATGGCATTAAAAAAACATTCACTTCGGAGGTGAAGACCGATGCCGACCACTATCAATGTAAAACATGGAAATGAAAACCTTGTCAGTCAAAGCGGATTGCTCCCTGTAGGTGCATTGCTTAAGTCGATTAATTTTGCCCAGCGGTTCAAAAATTTACCGGATGTACATTGTGTTGATCCTAATATTTCTCATGGAGAGATCCTTTCGTCCATGTTGGGACTTATTTGTGTTGGTAAGCCAGACTATATCGCTATTGAAATTTTCAGGCAGGATCCATTTTTCTTTACACAATCTCTGGGAATCAGCAATTGTCCTTCTCAATCAACATTGCGTGAACGCATTGACCTGATCGGGGAATCTGCCAATGAACTTATCAAGGAGGCTTCAGTTGAAATGATTCGAGGCAAAGCACCCGCCATTTCACCGGTTCAGACGAGTGTCGGCAATTATATTCCCTTAGATCTGGACGTTAGCCCTTTTGACAATTCAAAAACGAAAAAAGAGGGAGTTTCCAGGACATACAAAGGCTGTGATGGCTATGCACCAATGTTCGGATATTTAGGAACTGAAGGATACTTAATCAATGTAGAGCTTAGAGAAGGCAGCCAGCATTGTCAAAAAAACACCCCGGAATTCATTCAAGAAATATTAAAATTAACCAGGCAGATTACCCAGGAACCTCTTCTTATCCGTCTTGATTCAGGAAATGACAGTCAGGATAATTTTGAAGTAATAAAAACATGCGAAGGTGTTGATGTCTTGGTTAAGCGCAATTTACGTAAAGAATCTTTGGATGGTTGGCTTATCCTGGCCCAGAATACTGAAAGCGTTAGATTGATTCGCTGTGGACACAAAAGTGTGTGGGTCGGGCAAACAACTGTTGACCCAAAAGGGCGGGCATTGCCACGTCCGATTGTCTTCAAAGTGACTGAACGATATGAAGAAAAAGGGGAGCCCCTGCTTTTTCCCACAATTGAAGTCGAGACCTATTGGGTTACCATCGCCGGGCTGAGCCCCCAAGAGGTCATCAATTTATACCATGATCATGGAACCAGTGAACAATTTCATTCAGAAATCAAAAGTGATCTTGGGTTAGAACGCTTCCCCAGTTGCCGTTTTAGCAGCAACAGCCTGATTCTCCATCTTGCTCTTTTGGCGTATAACATTCTTAGAATCATAGGCCAAATTAGCCTTGAGGAGCAGGATGAGAACAATCTTCCGATCAACCGTAGAAAAAAAGTCTCACGAAGGAGGTTAAGAACAGTTATGCAGGATTTAATGTATATGGCTGGCCGTTTAATATATAGTGGTCGGCGGTGGAGCATTTCATTTGGTAAGATCAACCCGTTTGCCCAATTGGCTGAGAACGTATTGTACCGGTTACGTTGTTCTCCAGGATAAGCACATTATTGGGTAAAAAATCGGGATGGAGAAGTTATGCGCAGAGCGCTAATGGTGAACTGTGCCTATCTGGCGTGATTTGACCATGGGTAATCAAGTATAGTTCAGTAAAAAAATGGATTAGCTAAGATTGCTGGCCAATAAGTCATCAAATATGATCTTGGGTCAGGGTTTGCAGAGGCCAAGCCTCAGCAGATTTTTATGTATCAGAGCGCAAGGGTTGGCTAAGCAAATTTTATGCCGGGAATCCAGGTTTTATTTTTTTATAAAAAATAATGTGACCGTTTTCTGTGTCAAGATTTATTTCTGATTATATTCAAGGAGGAGAATTATGTTTACAACAATGAGTGAGATTGAAAGATTGTTCGGGACCATGAATCTTCTTCAGAAAAAACTGAACACCCTTTATATACTTTGATTAACCATTTGAAATTTAATATCAATTTATGAACGAGTGACATGGAATCCCCCTGTCCTTAAAGGCCATACACCAAACTTAATCATTTAATTTAATTATCCTTAATACTTTCCTTGACAAAAAGTATCTTCCTATCCTACATTCTCGAATCGTGAGTGGTGTGCTTGCAGCTCATAACAATCGTACTAACACAGGGGCAAAGATTTAAGTCCTCGGCTTAAGAGGGTGAATTCCGTCTGGATCGAGGCATTAATCATAACCATAACCATAAATAAAGAGAGGTAAAATGAGCGCTTTAAGTTTGACACATAAGATCCTCAAGGATCACCTGGTTGAACCTGCTGCATTGCCGGCACCCGGGGAATTGATCAAAATCAAGATTGATGAAGCTTTCACCCAGGATGCCACCGGTACCATGTGTATGCTTCAGCTGGAAGCAATGGGTGTATCTAAAGTAAAGCCCCTTTCTGTGAACTTTGTTGATCACAGTATGCTTCAATCCGGTTTCAGAAACCCGGATGACCATCAGTACCTGAGAACGGTTGCCGCAAAACTCGGTATCATCTTCTCCCCCCCCGGAACCGGTATCTGCCATTTCACAAACATGGAAAACTTTGTTAAACCCGGTATGACAGGTGTTGGCGCTGACAGCCATACCGTTAATGCCGGTGGTTGTAGTGCTATCTTCATGGGTGCAGGCGGATATGACGTTGCCCTGGCAATGGCTACCGGCATGTACACCATGCCCATGCCCAAGGTGACCAGGGTTAACCTGACCGGCAAACTGCCCAAAAACTGTATGGGCATGGATGTCATCCTGAAGATGCTCGAAATTGTATCCGTAAAAGGCGGCAAGGGCATTATCTTTGAATATGCAGGCCCGGGCGTTAAAACCCTCTCCTTGACCGAACGTGCCACCATCACCAACATGGGCGCTGAAATGGGTGCCACCACCTCTATCTTCCCCAGTGATGAAAACACCAAGGCTTTCCTGGAAAGCCGCGGCCGCGGCGGCGACTACAAAGCAATGTCCGCAGACGAAGGCGCTTCCTATGACGCTGAAATCAATATTAACCTGTCTGAAATCGAACCGCTGATCGCCATCTATCCCTCTCCGGGCAATGTTGAAAAAGTTAAAGATCATGCCGGAACCAAAATTCACCAGGTTTGTATCGGTTCCTGCACCAACAGCTCTTTTGAAAACATCGCAACCTTTGCAGAAACGCTTAAAGGCAAACGTGTAAAGGTTGACACCCTGCTCTATCCCGGTTCCAGATCCGTTGCCATGCAGCTTGCAGACGCAGGGTACATCAAAATGATGTTCGCTTCCGGTGTCAGGATCATGGAAAATGGCTGTGGCGCTTGTATCGGCCAGGGCGGTTCCCCCCCAAGCGAAGGTATCACTCTGAGAACCTTCAACCGTAACTTCCCGAAACGTTCAGGAACAGACGATGCCAAGTGTCACCTGATCAGCCCGCTTGTTGCAGCTGCCAGTGCCCTGACCGGTGAAATCACCGTACCCGAAGCAAAAGACATTGCCATCAACGTCGTTCCGCCGGTTATCGACACCGATTCCTTTATCATGCCGGATAAAGCCGACAAGTCCGAAGGCATTGTTCGCGGACCCAACATCATGGCTCTGCCTGAGTTCTCTCCCCTGCCCGACGTTGTAAAAGGCGAAGTTCTGCTGAAACTTGGCGACAACATCAGTACTGACGACATTCAGCCTGCCGGTGTATACCTGCCCCTGCGCTCCAATGTTAAAGAATACGCAATGCAGGCTACTTACAGACTGGTTGACGGCACCTTCGCAGAACGCGCTGTGGCTCACAGAGACGCCGGCGGAGAAGGCTTCATCATTGGTGCTGAAAACTACGGTCAGGGAAGTTCCCGTGAACATGCCGCACTTTGCCCAAGATGGCTTGGTATCCGCGCGGTTATCGTTAAATCTTTTGCCCGTATTCATGTGGCCAACCTGGTTAACTTCGGTATCGTTCCCATGACCTTCAAGAACCCGGCTGACTACGACAAGATCAAACAGGGCGATACGGTATCCTTTGATGCCAAAGATCTGGCCGGCGACCTGTTCCTTGAAGTCAACGGCCAAAAATTTCCGCTGGAACGCGCTTTTGACTTAGACGTGATCCCCACCCTGAAACTCGGTGGTGCTCTGGCTCAGTTTAAAGCAACCTTCAAGGGATAACCGTTGTATAATTAAAGTACAACGCCCGGGAAACACCATTCCTCGGCAGACATAAAATAAAAAGGGGGATAATCTGTGATTATCCCCTTTTTTCGTTATAAGGTTTCAAATAGGGATACTCAGTAAATAAACCTGATATTACCAGAACACAGAGATCAGCATCCTTGTACCCACCACATACAGCAGTACGGCAAAAACACGTTTGAGCTTGTCAACGGGCAGGCTGTGGGCAAGTTTTACCCCAATGGGTGCCGTGAGTACCGATGCGGCAACAATTCCTGCCAGAGCGCCAAGGTTAACAAACCCCAGGGACAGGGGCGGCAGGTTCGGGGCGCCAAGCCCGTTAATCACATATCCTATAAACCCGGCTACGGCAATGGGAAACCCAATACCTGCGGAAGTGCCGATGGCTTTGTGAATCTTGGTATTACACCAGGTCAGAAACGGCACGGACAGCGTACCGCCGCCAATACCCACAAGACTCGAAAATACGCCGATGATGCTGCCTGCCGCAAAAATTCCTGCAGTGCCGGGGATGTCCCGAGTGGGTTTGGGTTTTATTCCCATAAGCATCTGGGTGGCCACATAGTATAAAAAAATGCCGAAAAAACATTTAAGAAAATTGGTGGAAAGCATGGAGGCAATCCAGGTTCCTGTAAACGTCCCTACCAGAATACCCGGCGTAATTCTGAATACCACAGGCCAGACCACAGCGTTGTGTTTATGATGGGAACGCATGCTGGAAATCGACGTAAACAAAATACTGGCCAACGACGTGCCCAGGGCCATATGAACAATGACCTCATGGGCCACATTCTGGTGCGTAAAAACCGAAGTGAGCATGGGGACAATCACAAGACCGCCACCAATACCCAGAAGCCCGGCCAGCACACCGGCCACGCCGCCCACGGCAAGATACAACACTATATAAACCATCTATCACTCCTTTATCCGTAATCAATTGCACAAAAATGACGAATATATAAAATCAAGGCAAAAAGCAATGAATAGTTCCCTGTGTCGGCCATTGTAACGAATAGTACAATTCATCAATTACCAAACAAGCGCTTAAAGATATCCCCGCCATGGGGTTCATTATTATAAAGCCTGCCATTACTGGTCTGCAGAAAAGCATTGAGCGGAATGGATTCCTGCCGGATGAACCCTCTATCGGGTAAAGACCCATTGCTTACCATTTCTATGACGGCACAGGCCGAGGCTGCCGTAGTCCAGGAAATGGCCCGGTAAATCCGGCCTGCTATCTCAACGGGATAAAAGGCTCTGACATATTCATCCCGCATAAGGCTGCCTTTCACGCCTTCCACTGAGGCATGAATAAAGACAACATCATCGCTGACAGGCGGCTTAGCATTAGCCAGGAGATTTCCGACATACTGACGATCCTCCCGCATAAGCAGTTCATGGAAAATAAAGTTCATGAGCTTTGCGTGACCAGGATACCGGATTGTTTTATAATCAATATTTTTAGCCCTGCCCGCATATGTGTCGCACATGGTGCCAAGCCCTCCTGAGGTTGTAAAGGCTTCCAACTGTACCCCGTTTATAACAATGGTCTCTAACCACTCCAGGGGAGAAATACATTTTTTCTCACCATTTTCAAGGACCTCACAGTCATTGAGATACTCGTTAACCACCCCTTCCGGTGACCAGTTGAACGCATATCCCAAAAGCCCTGTTGGATGGTGGGGAAGGGCCCCGACCCGTAGTCTGATATGGCGAATTTTTTCAAATTGTTCTGCAAGTGATGCCCCGATGATACAGATAAAACCAGGAGCCAAGCCGCATTGTGGAACCATAGCTGATTTGGCATCTTTACTCATGGTAATAATTGCTTTTGTGGTAGGAACGTCCTCGGTCAGGTCAAAATAATGAATGCCTTTTTTGCAAACGACCGAGGCGATCTTTTTATTTAAATGATAGGGCATACAGGAAATGACGGCATCCATACCCAACAGCTCTTCTTCCAGTTTTTCTATTTTGCCTATATCCATGGCTTTGGAGGGAAACGGCAGCCCATCTTTTTCCCTCAGAGCGACTCCGGTTACCTCAAAACCGGTTTCTTTGAGCAGGGTGCCCACCAAAGCCCCTACTTTTCCCAATCCCAATACCATGATTTTTTTAATCTTCTGTTCCATATGTCTTCCTATTTTCTGTTGTTGCCGAAGAGCGTATCAGGGATAAACTTCAAATTAAGTTCAATATAAACGCAAAACCCATGAAATATGAAGGGATAAGTTATCGCAATAAAAATTGATCTGTTATTGATTGGGTGCCGGAGGCCCGAACTTGAGATTTTCAAAACCATACCAGGCAGCACCATGCAGGGCTGCCTTGGGATCAAGAATCACATGGACGGGCATATCGGCGCACAATGAAACAAACCGTCCCTTGTCGGCGATACGGCCTAAAAAATCAGGTTGAGTCAACCTTTTGAGGATGCGCAGCGGCATGCCGCCGCCAAGATAGATGCCGCCTGTGGGCAGAAGCGTCACAGCCATATTGCCGGTGATTGTGCCAAGGGCATGGACAAACATATCCAGTGTGGCCACGCAAATATCAGCCTCTTTTTTAAGGGCGGTCTCCACAATTACCGGGGTTCTGTCTGCCGCTGCAGCCAGTTTTTCCTTTAGCCAGGCAGGTTCCGGAAAAATTTTCTTTTCCAGAAAATACTCATAAATATTGGGTAGCTGACTGCCCGAGCATACGCGTTCAAAACTGACATGGCCGTAGCGCCGGGTTAAAAACGCCAGAAGGTTAACCTCCCGGGAATCCCGTGGAGAAAAGGCCGTATGTCCCCCCTCGCTGGCAAAGGCACGGTAACGGGCACCTGTCCAGACCAGAAAGGCAATGCCCAGGCCCGTGCCCGGAGCAACAATCGCCATGTTTCCCAAAGGGTCCGATTTTCCCGGATTCAATGTAAACAGGGCGCCTTTGTCCAGATGGGGCACTGCAACGGCAATGGCTTTCAAATCATTAATCAAAGAGACCTCAGGGATACCGCAGCTCTTTTTAATTTCATCGGCGCTGATCTCCCAGGGCAGATTGGTGATCCGGCAACGGCGGTTTTTTACCGTCCCTGCCACCCCGAAACAGGCAGCTTGGGGGGTTGCACCGGTATGATCTAAAAACTCTTTAAGAATGGTTTCAAAACATGCATAATCTGCATTTTTAAAGCGGGTTTCGTAAACCGGATTTGCCGGCACTTGCGTTTTGCCGGCATAAATCGCAAGCACTGTTTTTGTGCCGCCGACATCCCCTGCAAGAATCATGGGCCTTCCCCCCTGTGCAATAAAAAAGGTTAGGAATCTGTTTGACAATGACATTTCTTATATATATAGGCTTTTTGCAACAAGTTGAGGAGCGTTAATAAGGAAAATACTATATGAAAGATGCGATCAAAACCCATTATACCTGCCCGGCGCTTGGGGCGAAAATTCGCCGGGTACTTGAAAAAGCAGGCAAAATTCCGGGACAGATCAGTCTGCGGGATCTTGCCCCGGTTGACCAGCTTCATACGGGTGCAGCCCCTGCGACCATCGAATTGATGGAACACGCCGGTCTGGACAAAGGCATGACCATTTTGGATGCCGGCTGCGGTATTGGTGGCACATCCCGGCTTCTGGCACAAAATTTCGGTCTTGTTGTCCATGGCATTGACCTGTCCGAAGAGTTCATTGAAACCGCAAGCATGTTAAACCAGTGGTGCGGCTTTGCAAAGGAGGGTATCATTAACTTTCAACACGGATCCCTGCTGGCCTTACCCTACCCGGACAACTTTTTTGACGCTGTGCTCTGCCAGCACGTATTGCTCAACATAAAAGATAAACCAAAGGTCTTTGCCGAATTTTCAAGGGTACTGGCCCCCCGGGGCAAACTGATCCTGCACGAGATTGTGGATGGCCCAGGGCCCGCCCCCCTTTACCCTGTCCCCTGGGCCGGTAATGCGGCGGCCTCCATGCTCTGCTCCCGGCAAAACATTGAGGCGTATGCAGAAAACGCCGGATTCAAACTTATTTTCAGTGAAGATAAAACAACGCATGCAGCGCTTTGGTGGGAAAAGGTAAATGCCATCAAAAAGGCCAGGGGCACAGACCCTTTGAACCCGAGCCTGGTTTTCGGGGAAAATGCCGGGAGTTTCGGCGCAAACATGGAAAAAAATTTCAAAGAACAGGCTGTGCTGTGCGTGGAAAATATCTGGGTAAAATCCAATTTTTCTTAAAAAATATTTAACCCATGTTTTTTAAATTCTTATGGGTCTGGTGTAATCTTTATTGACGCCAATCACCATGTTCTATATCAGTTAATTCTAAACACACACCTGACGCGTCTGGCAGTCAGTTCCCTGGCGGAAGTAAAGGTACATTTGCAATAAACGGAGCAACCCATGGACACTTATTATATTGACGGCAAATTCGTATCAGAAGACGAGGCCACCCTTTCTGTAAAAGACATCACCGTATTAAGGGGATTTGGTGTATTTGATTTTCTGATCACCTATAACAGACGCCCCTTTCGTCTGGAAAAACATGTGGCCCGCCTGGAAAATTCCGCCCGCCATATCGGACTCGAACTGAACCATTCGAAAAAAGAGATCTGCGACATTGTCATGCAGACCATAGAAAAGAACCCGGACCACAAAGAGGAAAATATCCGCATCGTCTACACCGGCGGCATCAGCTCTGACGGCGTAACCCCCCAGGGCAACGGTATCCTCATGGTTATGGCCACGCCCAAGCACGAACTGCCGGAATGGTGGTATACCAAAGGCACCAAAATCATCACCGTGGACATGGAAAGATTTATTCCCGAAGCCAAGAGCAGCAACTATCTGTCAGCCGTCTTTGCCCAGCAAAAGGCCCGCAGCCTTGGGGCCGTTGAAGCCATATACAAAGACAAGGACAACCGGTTGCTGGAAGGCACCACCACCAATCTTTTTGCATTCAAAGGCACCACCCTGATCACCCCGCCCAGCGGCATTCTGTCCGGCGTAACCCGGGACGCGGTTCTTGAGCTGTTAGAAAAAAAATATGACATTGTCCTGGATTTTATCCCCCAGACAGATCTGGCCGGCATGGATGAAATGTTTATCACGGCATCAAATAAAGAGATTGTGCCCGTCATCCAGGTCGATGATACGCTTATTGCCGACGGCAAACCCGGAAAAAAAACCCTTGCCCTGATGGCAGACTGGAAAGCATACACAACAGCCTACGGTCTTGGAAAGGCAGACTGATGAATACCCCCAAAGCGGGTCTCCTTGAGCCCCAAAGCCGGGTGCAGGTAGATCTGTCCGCCTTTGGACAGAATGTGCGAACCCTCAAAAGCCTTACGCCAACCGGTACCCGGTTCTGCGCCGTGGTCAAGGCCAATGCTTACGGGCATGGCGGGATACAGTGCGCAAAAACCGCACTGGAAAACGGAAGCCATTTTCTTGCCGTGGTCCGGATCTCGGAAGCCGTTGCCATGAGAGATGCCGGTATCACGGCGCCCATTCTTCTTTTAGGAGACGCCCTGCCTGAACAGGTCTCCTTTCTTGCAACCCACGGCATCCGGGCAAGCGTGGCTGATATCCAAACGGCCCGGGCCCTGTCTGCCGCGGCCCAAGCCTTAAACACCACGCTTAAAATTCATATCAAGCTGGATACAGGCATGGGGCGCCTGGGGTTTCTTCATCCCGACGTAGTGATAAAGGAGTCCGGGCAGGCGGCGGGTATAGGTCAGGCCCGGGAGATTGCGGGCCTAAAGGGAATGGAGGTGGAAGGCACCTACACCCATTTTGCCAAGGCGGACATGATCGACAAAACCCATGTCAAAGGACAACTGGCCCGGTTCAATGACATGGTTGCCATGCTGGCGGATATGGGAATTCACCCTGAAATCCGCCATGCAGCCAACTCCGCAGCGCTTCTTGAGTTGCCCGAAGCCCATTTTGACATGGTGCGCCCGGGCATTGCCATGTACGGGATGGCCCCGTCCGGTGAGGTGGACATCACAGGGCATAAGCTTGTACCGATCATGTCCATCACGGCAAAGGTCATTTATGTCAAGGCAGTGCCCAAGGATTTCAGCATCTCCTACGGGTCCACCCACGTCACAGCGGCCCCCACGGTGATTGCCACGGTGCCCATCGGGTATGCAGACGGGTACAGCCGGCTTTTGTCCAACCAGGGACAGATGCTGATCAAAGGCCAAAAGGCCCCTATTGTGGGCCGGGTTACCATGGATTTTACCATGATTGATGTGGGGCACATTCCGGGAATCAAACCCGGAGATGATGTCACCATTCTCGGTACCCAGGCAAATGAACGGATTACGGCGGACGACATCGCCGGTCTCACAGGCACCATCAATTACGAGGTCACGGCAGGCCTGACCGGGCGGATGCCTGTGTCATACGTGTAAAAAAACCTTCCCATGCCAAATACAAACCGCTTTAACTTTCAGACCGGTTCCTGGTCCCAGGATGCCGGGCCAACAGATGCCGCGACCCTGGTCATTGCCGGAGACTGGGCGCCGTGCCGTTTTCCGCCGTCACCCTGGGCAACAACCACATGTTTGATTTTGGTGTTGAGGGGTTCCAGCAGACCGTCAGGCTCCTGGATCGCCACGGCATCGCCGGCACATGCGCCGGCATGACCAAAGCAGAAGCTCAAGCGCCCCTGATGATGGAAGCCAAAGGGGTTCGTATTGCCATTGTCAACATCAGCGAAGGAGAAGATCTGACCGCAGCCGGGCCCGGACCGGGTGTGGCCGGATGGGACATTAAAGGGGCCTGTACCCGCATCAAAAAAAGGCGCAATGGAAGACTACCGCACCCTGATCGACCATATCGTCAGCTCGGCCCTGGCGCGGTACGGCATTGCCTGATTACTGTAGAAAAGCTCTAAGACTATGTTTTTTAAGAGGGCAATTTAAGATACGGAAAGTATCAAGATTCCGTTCAGAATAACAATGTCGAAATCGGTTTTATCAAACGAACGTTTTTTGAGACTCAATAAAAAGGTAGGTCATATTTCTAAAACAAAAGCACCGAGCCTTTCTTTTGCCATTTATCACGTTTCTGAAATCATTGGGAGTGATTGATCATACCATTAGTGCTTGGTCAATTTCAGGTCACCAAAAGTCGATTTTTGCCATCCTAAAAAAGAAGGAGTATGTTCTATTAAATTGATTTTTGAAAGGACTTTTTTATCTCCTCGAATCCTGAACAACATTTTATTTAAACTTCGTGAAATGAGGGTCTTCAAGGGGAATATTGGCGAATGACTTCCTTTGTTTTTCATAAACCAAATCAATACGAGTTTTGAATCGTTTCATAAAAGCAATAATGAAATCTATATCTCCCGCAGTCGTTGATATTGGGGGAAGGGTTGGATTGCAGATCATTTTATTATTCAATAATTGGACAAAAAATAACTTATCGTGTGCACCGATGCATTCGCTAATTAAAGATTCTCCTAAATATTTTAGCAAGCCTGCATTTTCAATCATTGAGCTTAGACCCTCAAAAAGATATTTATACTTATTGAGTAAATCAATATCTTTTTGAGGGTGGATTATGAATTTTTTATAATATTCAACTCGTTGCGTATTTATAGCTAAAAACATGCTTGCAGCATAAAGCGTCTGTATCTCCTCCTCAAGGTTGCGTGCTACTTCTTGATTAAATTTAGCCTTAAAACTAATCATTGCCGCTATTGATGCTATAAGAGCGGCCAATCCCAAAAATACTTGAGAAATTATTGAAACGTCTTTCGTACTTGATGCAACACTGAGCATAAAGTATCCACTCATCACAAAAGCGACAAAAACAATTGCAAAAAAAATATATAAGTTCTTCACCGATAGCAAACTACTTATATATCTGGCTATTTTTATGCCCATATTAGCAATCCTTTTACATGACAATAAATTCAAAAAGTCTCATTGATTTTTTCTTATGATGAGATTCAAATATTGTAACGCTTTTTTTGAAGCCTTTTTTTAAGGTAACTTGTGTATTTAATGTAAAATCAGAAGGTTGCAAGAACGATGCAAAAAATACAATTTGCAAAATATTGTAACGTTCAGGAAAAATCTGATTTTTAGGCTGACGTTTCAAAAATGAGCCATGAAGGTGGATTAAAAACTATATGTAAAGTCAATAGGTTATAACAAAAATGCTTTGAGGCTGAAAAAAATGTCGCCAATTGGCGACACCTGTATGCTTCTATAAATTCAAGTCATCTGAACAGATAGCATGATATTTTGACCGCTACAAGCAAAATTTCAGGAGCTGGGTAATGCGGCGGGATAAGCTGGGTACTTTTTTAAATTTCAGCAGGATAAGCGGCGGGATAATACCCAGGCAAACGTTACAGTTTTTTGTCACTGATTCAGTGGGACAACGTTACACTTTTTGAATCTTACCATTCTTAAACCTTTAAAGAAAAGTATTCAAAATTGTGAAATGGCAGGCAATTTGAGGGAATTGGTTTATAGGCGGGATTAGCCGGGGTCAACCGGGAACTGGTGGGACTGGCGAGGGCCTTGGTGGTTTTTGGGTGGGTGTCAAGGGGGTTCTGGCAATCTTAGGGAATTTCGTATTTTTGGGCTATTCTTGCACTTAATCTCAGGTTTTTAAAAATAGTATCAGCTTTTATAACAGTCGGTTGATGTGTTAACAGGTTCGAAGTTTGCTTTTTTGTGCTGGGATTTAGTTAAAAACCTGGGAGGTTGATTTTAGGGCCTTTCAGGGTTTTTGGTTAATGGTAAAAAAAATGAAGTTGGAAGTTTATTCCGTATCTTTGTCAATTTTACTTAGCCCTTTGTCTGATTCTTTTTTGAAATCTACGAGAGAGACCTTAAAGTTTTTCAAATTGTCTGGGAGATTTGAGAAGACAAACATGAATGGTGATGACACGTCTGGTTTTATAGATCTATTTTCAGTCATGAGCTGTTTTTCGATTTCAGTGATCTTCATTTTTTTTAAATTGGCTTCATCTATTGTGTTCCCACAATAGACGGTCCGGTTAATAGCTTCGATATTGTCAGACGTAAACAACACCCCTTTTAGTTTTACATGCGATATGTCATGTGCCGCAGGATTTTTTAATATCCCGGTGACAATGAATAGATCCCCTTCTGTTTCTGACAATATAAACTTCCCATCAATGCTTTCCTCAGCAATAACTGGCGGCAGGTTGTTTTTTTCTGATATAGCTAACTGCGTATAAAGAGCAAGGTCCTGAGCTTCTCCAAGTTGTTCAGGGGTTAATTTCTTTTCGAGTTCTTTCTGCCTTTCCTTAGCTTCCTCATGTCCTTGAGCGGCTGCCAGGCTAAACCACATATAGGCTTGTTTATAGTTCTGTGGGATACCAACGCCAGAACGGCAGCTTTCCCCTACCTCGAACTGAGCGTTTTTGTCACCTAATTGTGCGTTTTTAATATTTTTTGATAAATCATTCGCTACCGCCGTACAATAAGGAATACCTGAGTTAGCGGCATAAAGATTGCTTTTTTAATTATAACATATTGAAATTTTAATATAAAATTAATACAATGGCATTAAAAAAACATTCACTTCGGAGGTGAAGACCGATGCCGACCACTATCAATGTAAAACATGGAAATGAAAACCTTGTCAGTCAAAGCGGATTGCTCCCTGTAGGTGCATTGCTTAAGTCGATTAATTTTGCCCAGCGGTTCAAAAATTTACCGGATGTACATTGTGTTGATCCTAATATTTCTCATGGAGAGATCCTTTCGTCCATGTTGGGACTTATTTGTGTTGGTAAGCCAGACTATATCGCTATTGAAATTTTCAGGCAGGATCCATTTTTCTTTACACAATCTCTGGGAATCAGCAATTGTCCTTCTCAATCAACATTGCGTGAACGCATTGACCTGATCGGGGAATCTGCCAATGAACTTATCAAGGAGGCTTCAGTTGAAATGATTCGAGGCAAAGCACCCGCCATTTCACCGGTTCAGACGAGTGTCGGCAATTATATTCCCTTAGATCTGGACGTTAGCCCTTTTGACAATTCAAAAACGAAAAAAGAGGGAGTTTCCAGGACATACAAAGGCTGTGATGGCTATGCACCAATGTTCGGATATTTAGGAACTGAAGGATACTTAATCAATGTAGAGCTTAGAGAAGGCAGCCAGCATTAGTCAAAAAAACACCCCGGAATTCATTCAAGAAATATTAAAATTAACCAGGCAGATTACCCAGGAACCTCTTCTTATCCGTCTTGATTCAGGAAATGACAGTCAGGATAATTTTGAAGTAATAAAAACATGCGAAGGTGTTGATGTCTTGGTTAAGCGCAATTTACGTAAAGAATCTTTGGATGGTTGGCTTATCCTGGCCCAGAATACTGAAAGCGTTAGATTGATTCGCTGTGGACACAAAAGTGTGTGGGTCGGGCAAACAACTGTTGACCCAAAAGGGCGGGCATTGCCACGTCCGATTGTCTTCAAAGTGACTGAACGATATGAAGAAAAAGGGGAGCCCCTGCTTTTTCCCACAATTGAAGTCGAGACCTATTGGGTTACCATCGCCGGGCTGAGCCCCCAAGAGGTCATCAATTTATACCATGATCATGGAACCAGTGAACAATTTCATTCAGAAATCAAAAGTGATCTTGGGTTAGAACGCTTCCCCAGTTGCCGTTTTAGCAGCAACAGCCTGATTCTCCATCTTGCTCTTTTGGCGTATAACATTCTTAGAATCATAGGCCAAATTAGCCTTGAGGAGCAGGATGAGAACAATCTTCCGATCAACCGTAGAAAAAAAGTCTCACGAAGGAGGTTAAGAACAGTTATGCAGGATTTAATGTATATGGCTGGCCGTTTAATATATAGTGGTCGGCGGTGGAGCATTTCATTTGGTAAGATCAACCCGTTTGCCCAATTGGCTGAGAACGTATTGTACCGGTTACGTTGTTCTCCAGGATAAGCACATTATTGGGTAAAAAATCGGGATGGAGAAGTTATGCGCAGAGCGCTAATGGTGAACTGTGCCTATCTGGCGTGATTTGACCATGGGTAATCAAGTATAGTTCAGTAAAAAAATGGATTAGCTAAGATTGCTGGCCAATAAGTCATCAAATATGATCTTGGGTCAGGGTTTGCAGAGGCCAAGCCTCAGCAGATTTTTATGTATCAGAGCGCAAGGGTTGGCTAAGCAAATTTTATGCCGGGAATCCAGGGAATAGATAACGCAGCAAAAATAATAATAGAAATTAATGTCTTTTTCATTAATGCCCCAATGTTAAGGTTAAATATCCGTCATTTATATCGTATTCTTTCCCATCTGTAAAAGTTCCACAATTGTGGAACTTTTGTCCTCCAGGAGCATCTACGCCATAAAAATCAACTAAAGGCTTTGTTATTCTATGATTTAAGCCTATTGAAAGCCAACTTAATTGGACATTAACCTGCCCTAACCCGAAAAATCAACAGTCAATTTAATACCCTGTTAAATTTCATTTCCAAGAACGCATTGATTACATTTAATATATTATACTCCTGCCTCTGATTGAACCTTGAACAAGGCGAGTATTTTGTCTATTATGTGTCACCAAGAACATTGTGAATAAAGGCGTTGACTACTTCTGATATTGATAATGTCAGTTCAAATATTATTAAAGTATAAACAGATCCCGGATTAAATTATTCCGAGCCGCTAAACCTAAATAAAGGATTTCAAAGAATTATCAAAGGCTTTTTTCAGCATGTCCGCAATGGTCCGGTCAACTGCCTGAGCTGCCATTTCAAGAAGATTGGAAAAGGAGGGCTTAGATTTGTCCGCTCGCCCGTTATCCGTCTGACTCTCATCCACCAGGGCCTCATCCTCACCGGCCTGTGCCTGACTGGCTTCATTCGCTTTCTGGGTTTCCAGATAATGATCAAACAGGCTGCTTAAGGGTTCACGCGCCCGGGCCAGGGATTCCTCCTGCTGTTTTTCCAGAAGCTCGGAGAGCTGATCCATAAAAGAAGTTGCCAGATTACGAGCCATGCGCGTGGTTCCGCCATCATCTGTACCCGCAGTATCGGAATCCTCAAGATACGCTGCGGCCAGGTCCTGTCCCAGGGCACCTGTGGTGGCGGTCTGCTCTTGACTGTACATGGCATATCCGGACGTCACCGTGATATCGGCTTCATAGGAAGAAATTGAATCGTAATATCCCATGCGCATGGCCTCGGAAACCGCATCCATCATGTCTCCTTCCATCATCTCTCCGATAATGTTGTCCACACCGGTTATAATGGATTCAATATCCTCAAGTTCCTCTTCGTTCAAATCCCCTTCCACCGTAAATGAAAACGTTTCTCCGGTACTTAAGGTAATTTCCCGGACATTGTACGAGGCTGCAGCATAGCCGTCTTTATTGCTGATGATGCCCCGGCTGCTGTATTCATAGGCTTCAAGTTGGGAATCTTGGGTGCTGGAGAGGGTAACCACATCCCCCTCGCGTGTCTGGATAGTCAATCCCGCATCAAGGCTTGAATATGAATTTACATAAAGTTCGCTTGAACTTGAAGCACGACTGTTGTTTGACAATGCGGCCCGGTTATGCAGACCGTAGGCGTTAGCTTGCGACACGCTGTTCATCATCATTCTCCTGATTTAACGGTTTTAACGACTTTTTCTTTTCCTGATGATATCGGCAGCACTGGTAAAAACCTAAATTTTTTATGAATAACTATTGATACAGCCCGACAAACCGGTTTCAGCATCAACCGCTCAGGGATAGGGTAATATGGTAGACCCCGCCCTCCAACTTTGATTTCAACGGCAGGCCTGATTTCTCAAACACCTTGATCATGGGTCGGTTTTCGGGCAGAACCTCGGCATAGAGCGCTTCAAGTTTGCGTTTTTTCCCCTCCTGGACCAACAATGACATTAAATAGGACCCCACCCCTGCACCCTGGTAGTTTTCATCTATCAAAAAAGCCACTTCACCGGCTTTGCCGTCATCGCTGCCAACCAGTCGTGCCTCGGCAACAATCCGATTTTCGCCCTTTTTTCCACCAAATCCCACCACGGAGAACTCTTTGGTATAATCCACATTGACATACGCCTGCATTTTGTCGTGACCCATGGTTTTTACGGAATAAAAGAAGCGATAAAATACCGTTTCATTTGAACAGCGGTAGAAAAACCGGCGCATGGATTCTTCATACGAAGGCTTCATGGCCCGAAACCGGACTGTTTTATCACCCTTGAAGGTTTTGGTATGGGCAATATATGCCGGATACAGATGGCCGGAACGGCTGACAAAAATCTGGTTGGAATAGAGGATTTTTTTTTCCCGGGCCTTTTTAATCAAATCCTCTCTATCGTCGGGATGGGCCACATCAATGATGGCCTGGGCCCGTTCCCGCAAGGGACGCCATTTGAGCATGGCCACCCCGTATTCCGTGGCCAGCACATGAATCGATTCACGCAACCGCAACTGATTGACATATTTCTCTATACTGAACAGGATATTGGACTCGCCGTTTTCATTACGGCTGGGCATACCGACGATGGTGTTGCCATCCTTGGAGGCTTCTGCGGCCTTGTAAAAATCAATCCCTTCACCAGGGCCTGAAATCACGGCGCCTCTTAAGGGAAAGGCAACCCTGCCCTGGAGATCGGCTTTGCGGCCTTCATATATGGCGACAAACTGGGGGTTGCGGGCAATGAGCTGGGAGTTGCACACCCAGTCAATACCCTGGAACTCCACCAGAGGATTTTTATGCAGCCATTTCATCAATTTTTTGGTGCCAAGGGCATAGGATGCCAAAGATTTGCCCCTGAACAGAAATTTTCGATTATTGGTGACAGCCCCGGAATTGACAAGCTCTGCGGCTGCATCGGTAAAATAAAGGGAATGAATGCCAAGATCTTTTTTATCTGACAAATAAGGCACCAGCGCTTCGAACAAGGGTCCAAGGGAATAGTTGATGCAGTCACCATCCCGAATTTCATTGGCCACATTGGCAGCCACCTTTTTCATAACATCGGTAACCGGTTCAGGAGTATAGGTGATCGGCTCCCGGTCCGCGCGTACCAGAAGATCAAACTCTTCTATGGAGACAAAGGTATCCCCATAGGTAAAGGGCATTGCCTCATTCACCTCACCCACCACAAGGCTTGCCTTGTACATGGCTTCTTTTGCCACATCCACGGCAAGACCCAGACTGCAGTATCCGGCATCATTGGGCGGGGTGATCTGTATAAATGCCACATCCACATTGATTCTGCCGGATCTGATGATTTCCGGAATCTCAGAGGAATAGGCAGGGATAAGATCCACCTGGCCGGTGGAAATGGTATCCCAGGCCACATATCCCCCTGAAAAAAATGTTTTCAACCGGTAGTTGGGGGCATTAAGGCGATCAATGGACAAAATGGTCTCCCCCAGCACAGCCAGCTGCATCAACTCAAGATCCCTGATATTATGTTTGTCCACATCAAGCAATGTACGGATCAGCCGTCGTGGCGTAGCCGGCCCTGTGCCGATGAACACGGTCATTCCGGGCCGGATATGATTTAAAACCTTATCCGGGGGCACAAGACGACTCTCCCAATTGCTCAGGTTTTTCTCCGACATAACTCCCTCCCTGTAGTGGAATGCATATTAGATAATTTTATCAGTTTTGGGTGTCCTCATGATTCTTCCTTTCTGAGATGGTATATCGAACCTGTACCTTTTCATGCTTCTCATCCGGCCGCAGGGTGGCAGGGCTCATGACCAATCCCACATTAATAACGCCAGAGGTTGTTAACTCTGTCAGAGGAATTTTCTCGGTAAACACGGTGCTTACGTTGTCCAGGGCAATCTCGCCGCCTGTGATTTTGACCGTTTCAGGGATAACGCGGATACTGGTCATGATAACGCCGTCCGGCAATTTTCCTGAAAAGTCTGCTTGTACCGGTACCTGTTTTTCCGCCATGGTGTCCAGGGTCACTTCCACCTGATCCGGTTCAATGTTTTTCAGGCGGATACCCGGTGGCAACTGGACATTCTGCCGGGTAATGGTCAGTTTGTTTTTTCCCACAACGGTTCCGTTAAGGGATATCTTGATACTCATCCGATCCAAAGTCAAGGAGTTGACCAAAGGCCGTGCACCGCTGATCAGAAGCCTGGACCTGGAAGCGGATGCATCAATAATGTTCATTTTTTTGTCAGGCTTCATGAACTCAATGGGAACATCATAGTTGGCCAATGTCTCCATGCCTCTTGAAAAGCTCAGCCACAGACCTGTGGTACATAAAAAACAGACCATGGCAGCAACAAGCAGTTCCCGGTTCTGCCTGCGCATTCCCTTTACCGGTTCAGGCCCGCCGGTATATTGTTTTATTAGCGATTCAATCTTGTTAGGGTCCCTGATTTCATGAATCTGATTGTCTTGTACAAGGGATACTTTTCCACGTTCCTCAGACACAACAATCACCAGGGCATCGCATTGCTCAGTAAGCCCCAGAGCCGCCCTGTGCCGGGTGCCGTATTTGGAGGCCAGATTTCGATTCTGGGACAAGGGCAAAATTGTCCCGGCCCGGGTAATCCTTCCCCTCTGGATGACGGCAGCACCGTCATGAAGCGGCGCACCGGGCCAAAAAATATTAACCAGCATTTCCCTGGAAAGTGATGCATTAATATCCACCCCGGAGGAAATTATGCTGTCCACCCCTGTTTTAAGCGGCATCACGATCAATGCCCCGATTTTCGATCGGGCCAGTTCCACCACAGCATCCGTAATGATGCGCACCGGCGTATTGATCTGGGCCCTTGGAACTTCCCATAGAAAAAATTTGAGGCTGCGTGTTCTGACCACCCCTGATATTTCATTTCTAAATACAATGATGATGATAAACGTCGCCACGGTGATCACGCCCTGCAGGACCCAGTTGGTAATGATCAGCCCCATGGCGTTGGCGCTACGACCGATGACCCACATCGCCACCACAGCCATAAGAACACGCAGGACATTGGTCCCCCGGAACAGTACATACAAACGAAACAGAATATATGCGTTAAATACAATATCCAGCACATCCTGCCAGCGCCATCCGGAAAATAATAAAATCAGTTGTTCCATGGGTATCAATCAGACATGCTGAATCTTAAGGTTTTTAGAATATTATTGGCTTCATCCCGAATTTCGACCCGCCAGGGCCCCTTATCTGCAGCACGCATCTGAACCCTTGAAAAAGAGGACCATTTGGGTACGGAAAGAACAAGAGGTATGGAAAAAATAAGCTTATCGTTTTTATACCAGTTATGAAAAATCGCTGTCTTTTCATACACCGGATCAAATTCGGAAAAACAGAAAACCTCTCCCTGGGAAACGGAAAATACAACGGCCGGATTCACCGGCCTGAAATTGGATATGCGTTCACACACAACGGCATCGGCCAAAACCACACGGGGCTGGTCTGCCAGGCCGACACCGGGCGCTATAAACAAAAACCCCACCAGTCCGCAAACAAGGAGAAGTCGGGAAAGCAAAAAAGAAGACTTTTTTGCATTGAAATCTGGCATATTACGCTCTTTTGTGATCATACACGCTACGCTTTCATAAGATTTAAACATAGTTGAAACTATATACCGGTTGGAGAGAAAAAAAAAGTTGGGGTTCATTTAGACAGGAGCCATTTTCATTTCAAGACAACTGTCATAAATTTCTATAACATCGCCGGGAAAAATCTTTTTCCTTTTTCGTGTTTCAACCCGCCCGTTTACCCGGACTAGCCCGTCGGCAATCATATACTTGGCCTCGCCCCCGCTGGACGCAAAATTTTCAAACTTGAGCACCTTATACAATTCCACAGGTGCATGGGTAATATAAACGATTCTGTTCTCAGTCATGGATTACACCTTCTTCTTTTGACATACGGACGGCATTGGCGCGCAACCGGCCCTGAATATAAAGGGAGAGGGCCGCCACAGCACCATCGCAGACTTTGAAAACAGGAATGCAGCCTGCAATCAGGGCGTCACGCAAAGGGTCGTAAAGCCTGCCGCCGTCCACCACAGCCACAATGGGGGTTTCACTGGTATTATTCAGATGTGTGAGCCGATGGAGAATCGCACCTTTATGGTGCATGCAAAACCGGTCTTCCGGGTCGGTGTCCAATGTCTTCATGGCCGGAGACATGGGATCCACACTGAGAATTACAGCATCAACGCCGGGGTCCCGGCAAAGAATTTCGGCAATGTCGCCGTGAACCTGGTCATCGGCCGCCGGACTGATATCAAGGGGGTTGGATATCGTGACCAGACGGTCCAGCCCCTTGGCAGCCAGCACAGACCGCACGTCAGTTACTGTTTTATTGCCGAATCGGGCAAACTCCATGGTAAAATCATCGCTTTGGATGGAATCAGCCATTCCCACGGCTTCAAACCCGGCACCGCTGACGGCAGCCAGGCGGTTGCCATGGATAATTTTGGTATTTAAGGTTTCGGCCAGAAGCATAAGCGCCTGAAATTCATTGAAGGTTCTGGCAACAATGGCTCCGGGCTGGGAAACACAGCTTTCGCAGACCATATAGTCCCCGGCGATGGAGGCGGTATGGCTGGAGGTGGCGGCTTTACCTTCCGGGGTCCGGCTGGCCTTATAAAACACCACGCAACATGACCTGGGGCAGGATCCGTTCTTGGGCAATTTTTCTTTAGGAATAAACCAGGTATCAAAATTTCCGGGCAAAGAAATCACCCCCATGCAATTGGCACCGATAAACACCGGACCGCCATCGGTATCCGGACGGATGCGGGCTGCACAGATCGCCTCCACGACCTGTTCGGCCCTATCCCGGCTGTCAGGGGTCTCCCCTAAGCCTCCGGCAATAAGCATAACGGCATGGGCAGCATCCTTTTCTATGATATCCTCGACCAGGTCAGGGACCTGATCGGCCCCCACAGCCACAATAAAGAGATCAAGCGCATCTATAATAAAAACAGCTTCCGGGTTTTCACGGCAATAGGTATTACCGATACGGATAAAAGACTCAAAACACTCCGCCAATTGCTCATCCGTAACAATACGGCGCTGTCCACGGGTTAAACCGGCAAGTTTTCTGTATGAAATGGTCTTGCGATACAACCGGAAAAAACGCTCCCCTGTGCACATGGCCGGGGAGACCGCCACAATGGCCTGGCCTTTCCTGAATCGCTTGGCATATAACGCCGTGTCCGTACCGCCCAATCCGGCAGATAATATGGTGCCGAATTCCCGGGTGTGACGCAGTCCAACAATGAGTTCATTGCCAAAGGCTGCAGAATCCGGGGGCATATACTGCACCTGGAGTACGCCTTTAACATCCCGGGAAACTGCAGCTGTCAGGGCGTCACCGGTCAGACCTTGATAATGCACAGGCAGGCCTTCCTGGGTACGGGCCAAGCCGGCTGCATAGCTTTCCGGCACCTCGTAGAACATCCGGCGCACGGCGGAACGGATCTTATCGGGTTCATTGTCCACCACCCGGACCCCGCCCACTTCTGTTTTATGGACGATATAGGGAGAGACTATTTTCAACACGATTTTCTTCCCCGGTATGGCCACAAGCTCATCATCCGCAATTCGAGTTCCGCGCTTGATCAGACGGGTCCGGGGAAACGTTTCTGACCCGGACTTCGCCAAAAGCTCGTATACTTCGGATTCAAAAAGAAAATCCCGGCCCTGCCCCCAGGCGTTGGAAAAAATTTGTTCAATGGAATCAAAATCAATATCCAACTGCATGTTGATCCTCAGTCATCTTGTTAATTCTATTGACGGGGGAATCACCCCTTTTGACGCAGACAAGGCATCATTCATTAATTGTTGCCTGCCGTGCAAGCAATCATATACCGTACCGTGACAAGGTGTATAGAGATAAGACAAAAAAAATATCCCGGCATGGCCAAAGAATATAGAGTCTGATATATCAGAGTCAGGTCGCCTGATTTCCAGGCTCCAATTCAAAGCGGCTGCAAAAATTATTTTGGAAGGTCGGTTAAAAAAGTCAAAAAATGCGATACCCAGAATATCTTGAAAAAAAATTTAATTTCCCCGGATTTTACCGGGTAAAACTGGCTTTGCCGTCCATGGCACTGCCGGACCCCGCAAACGACCTGAAAGCACAACTGGCAAAGGCACTGGATCAGTCAGCCATTGAACCCGGACAGACCGTGGCCGTTGGCGTGGGCAGCCGGGGCATTAACAAAATTGCGGATCTTGTGTCGCAAATCTGCCGGAGCATCAAAGAAAAAGGGGCCCACCCTGTCATCATTCCCGCCATGGGAAGCCACGGCAGCGCCACGCCCGAAGGCCAGGAAAAGACCCTGGCAAAATTAGGCGTTACAAGTAAAATATGCCAGGCAACAATTGCCTCACAAATGGATGCAGTTAAAGTCGGAACCGTGTTTGATGACGTGCCTGTCTATTTTTCAAAAAAGGCCATGGAAGCCGACCACAGCATCTGCATAAACCGCATCAAGCCCCATACCAAATTTAAAGGTGATGTGGAAAGCGGGCTTTACAAAATGCTGGTAGTGGGCATGGGTAAACACACGGGCGCCTTGACCTATCATAATTTTGCCCTGAAATACGGATTTCACACGCTTCTCAAAGCCATGGGCGATACCATTATTGAACAAACCAACCTTTGCTTGGGCATCGGTGTGGTGGAGGACGCTTATGATCAGGTTATGAAAATTGACGTGATACCGGCGGCCAAAATCAGCACCAGGGAACCGGACCTTTTAACCCTGGCCAAATCCCATTTCCCCAGCCTGCCGTATAGAAATCTGGATCTGCTGGTGGTCCGGCAAATCGGCAAGGAGATCAGCGGGTCAGGCATGGACCCCAATGTCACGGGCAGGACCTGTGATTTAATGGAAGATGATTTTTCCCAAAGCCTTGATGTCAAACGGCTGGTGATCCTGGATCTGTCCGCAAACACGGCAGGCAATGCGATCGGCCTGGGCAATGCAGACATCATTACCGAAAAAGTCTTTGCAGGCATGAATTACCAGGCCACGCTCATGAATGCCCTGACCGCCATGTCTCTTAAAAAAGCATCCATTCCGGTCCGGCTGCCCAATGAGGAAAAGGCCGTTCAGGCAGGGTTTCAAACCATTGGTCCGGTGCCCCCTGAAAAGGTCCGGGCGGTGATTATCAGGGACACCATGCACACGACGGATTTGCTTGTGAGTGAAGGACTGGCCCGTGAAACCCAAAAACTATCCTGCCTTAAGGAGATGACTCCCTGCCGGATCTCATTCTCCTCATCCGGAGATCTTATAATTTAAGGATAAAAACAGAATTAAGGCCCGGTCTCCGGGAGCTGAGAACATAATCAACGCTGTTGCAGACGTGGATCAGCTGCTTGACGACATACAGGCATTGAAAGAGGAGATTTTAAAGCGGATTGAGGCCATTGCAAAAGGCGAGACTGAAATCGCCCAAAACCTGTTCGATCAATTTTGCAAACAAAAGTACAACCGGCACACGGCGTTCAAACGGGAAGTCCGATCGGTGATTGCCGGTTCAAGACTTTTAAAAACACTTAATCCGGTATTTTAGGACCGGACTGTCCGAATAAAACAAACAAAACCAGGAGAATAATATCCATGCCTGAAACCAAGTATATGACAACATTTATATTTGCACTGATGCTGCTCATGGGAACAACACTGTTTTTACCTGCCCGGTCTTTGGCAACCCAGGAGTATGTGTTTACCGGCCAGACAATGGGCACCACCTATTCCATCAAGCTTATTTCCGCAAAACCGCTGTCGAAAAGCTTATGGCAGGAAAAAATTGATCTTCGCCTAAAACAGGTCAATGCCTGTTTATCCATGTACCAAAAAGAGAGCGAACTGTCCCGGTTCAATGCCGCGCCAGAGGATCAAATTTTCAGGGTATCGGCAGATTTCTACCAGGTTCTTGAGCAGTGCAGTCGCCTGCATACTTTGACATCCGGGGCCTGGGACGGCACGGTCAAACCTCTGGTGGACCTGTGGGGATTCGGCACAAAAGGGCGGCGGGACAAGCCGCCGAAACCGGCGGAGATTAAAACAGCACTTAAAAGTATTGGCTTTAACAAGCTTAAAATCGGGGATCATAACCTGACCAAGACAATGCCCGGCATAACACTGGATTTAGGTTCCATAGCCAAAGGGTATGGCGTGGATGAAATTGCCCGCCTGATCAGGGAAGGCGGAATCGATAACTATCTTGTGGAAATCGGCGGGGAGCTGGCCGCCGCAGGAGAAAATAAGCATCGCACGGCGTGGATTGTGGGCATAACAAATCCCGAAAAAGGGTTTTTGAATTCAGGTCTGTATAAAGAAATACGCCTGGATAACAAAGCCATTGCCACCAGTGGCAATTACAGAAACTATTTTGAAAAAAACGGGCACACATACTCCCACATTATCAGCCCGAAAACCGGTTATCCGGTTGAAAACGGTGTGGTATCGGCATCGGTTATTTCCGATACCTGCACCTGGGCTGATGGTCTTGCCACAGCACTTATGGTCATGGATGTCCATCAGGCTCTGGCCCTTATCAACAGCCTTGAAAACACCGAATGCCTTATCATCCGCCAGGAGGGAAGAAAAAGAACGGCATTGCGGTCATCCGGATTCAAGTTTATAAATAAGTCCGGGTAAGTTACTCAAATTTTTCAAGCTTTATGGAATTTCTTTAACATCCCGAAATTGATCTTAATTTTAAGCAGGGATCCTAATTATCACCAACCAGAGGCCTTTCACTATTAAATTCAAAGAATACAAGAAATTTATCCTCATCGGGATTTGAATCTTTTTTCCTGCGTTTTAGAGAAGCGATCCTCTCTGAATTTTTCTCTTCTTTGACTTTAGTCAAATAGATTCTCTTCCCCTTATAGCCCGGCCCCTCTTCTATAAACAGATAGACTGCATGGGGGTTGGATTCAAGATTTTTGTGCGTTAAGCGATCCCGCATTATAAATGCAATCTTATCCTCCAAAAAAAGAGGCCGTGAATAAATAGCCGCATCGACATTACCATTGCTGTCCGCAGTCGATAAAATACCTGTTCCGTCCGTACTCTCAAAATAAGATTTAAGTTCCATTTTTAAGCTTCCTTTTTTTATCTATCTCTTGTTGTAACGCCAATTTTAGCCCAGCATCTCCATAGAAATAATTTCCGGGGGATTGAGCAACCCATGTACCCAAATCTCAGCCCAACAGGGAAAGCGGCATTGCCAGGGCATCCCCAAATAAACAGGCCGTACATTGCGCCTGCTGCACGATCCATATATGTTAATTGCGTCGTCATATGATTATCGATTTGTTTCAATTGCTAAATGACCTTCATAAATTCCCCAAAAATCCATATCCCAAGAACTATCAAGGCGGACGCATAAGAATTATCGACGCCAACATCCAGCGTAGATACTGATAATATATGTATCATAAAGGCGTGCCAAAAAAAAGCGTTCAGTAACAGGATTAAGATTGGTGCTATATGTGTGACGCCCAAATTTAATATCATGCGGATCCACGAAAAATAACGGCAAAAGATCTTGCTCAGTTCCCCGATGATGAGATTAAAACCCCCATTCTCTTGTCTTGCAATTCTAAACCGTTAAATGTATTCTGATTTTCTGATTTTATATGTAAAGCGGTTATTTTTAATGTTCTAATTTAATGGTGTAACTAAACGGTACGATTTTTTATTGCATGCAATTCCGGTTGCCTCACCCATTTTATGGATTTTTCATTGCCTGTTGTGTGTTGTGTTTGGCCGTTCTTGCCGGGGATGCCGCAGCCTATGAGATGGGCACTGCGCCGTCATACACCACAGAACGGGTATTAATACTGCATTCTTACCACAAAGGATTCTCCTGGACCGACAATATCGAAGCAGGTATAAGAACGGCGCTGGAAGGCGAGTCCGTTGAATTTTTCATTGAGTATCTGGACAGCAAGCGTCAGCCGCTCGAAGCGGCAGGATCTCACATTCTTGAATATCTGAACTGGAAATATAAAACCCTTCCCATTGATCTGCTGATCCTTTCCGATAACAATGCCCTCACTTTCCTTCAAAGTTACAAGAAGAATCTTTTTCCTGACGTTCCGATTGTTTTCTGCGGCATCAATAATTTTCAACCAACCCTCCTTGAAGGATTTGAGCATCGCATCACCGGCGTGGTGGAAAAAACCGATCCCGTCAGGACCCTCCAACTGATTCGCCTGCTCCAGCCAAAAGCGGAAAAACTTTACCTCATTACCGGAACAACACCCACCGGTGAAGCTGTTGCAAAAGAAGTGGACGCGGCTTTGACGGCCGACAGCTTTGGATTTACGCCGGTGTGGCTTCGGGGATTGTCCACGGTTGAACTTGAGCAAAATCTGTCCGCGGTATCGCCGAACGATGCCGTTTTTCTGGTGCTCTTCAACCGGGATAAAGATGGTGTATACTATAACTATGAGACGGCGGCAGAGCTGGTCGATCGCGCCACGTTTGCCCCGGTATACGGCATGTGGGATTTTTACCTGGGCCACGGCATTGTCGGCGGGATGCTGGCCAGTTCCCGGGATCAGGGACTAAGAGCCGGCGCACTGGCCTTGAAGATTCTGCAGCAAAAAAACATTCCTCCTGTGATCACAGACAGTCCCAATGCCCCTATTTTCCTATGGGACAAACTTCGTTCCCATGGTTTAAATCCCGATCTGCTGCCACAGGATACCCAAATCCGCAACCGTCCGGATTCAAAAACATGGGCCGTTGCCATTGCCGCCGGGCTGGGGATGCTGCTTTTTGCAGTGGCGGGATACAACCTGATCAGACTCTTTTCAAAGACCGACCGTTCTTTCTCCCGGTCTATGCCTGACGTATTTCGCAGCAATGTGCGCCAGGCGCTTATTCTTCTGAGCGTTGTTTTGGTGACGGGTCTGGCTGTTCAATCCTGGTTTGCTGCTAAAAATGAGATGGCGCAGATACGGCACAGCATTTTTAATGAGAGAAAAGATCTGATCCGGACCATGGTCAATCGGGCCGTGGATTATATCAATTATGAACGTTACCGCCTGGGCCGGAAAGGTGCCTCAATCCAAGACATTAAAAACCAAATACTTAAAGGTCTGGAAACTTACGTTTATGCCCACGGGGAGGGGTATCTTTTTGTTTTCACTGATCAGGGGGTTGTACTGCTTAATCGAATCCAGCCTGAACTGGTCGGCAAAAACCTCTTGGACATCACTGATCCCAACGGTATAAAAATCGCACAAAGCTTGATTGACGCAGCCGGTAAAGCCGGCGGCGGATTTGTTCAATATAAATGGAACAAGCCCAGTCTTGGGCGCGGGGTGCCGAAAATTTCGTTTGCACGGAAAATGAATGACTGGGGCTGGGTGATTGGAAGCGGCCTTTACCTGGATGATATTGAAAAAAACAGTCAGTTTTTTGCAAAACAGCAGCGCAACGAATTTATTGTGGAACTTTTAATTATTTTCAGCCTGACATTAAGCGTGATTTTCCTTTTAAGACTGGTCTCCCGCCGTTTGACCGCAAGTATTGATAAAGAGCTTTTTCTGCTTCAGAAAGCCATTTCAGATCATGATGTTAATGCTGCTGATTATACCTTTCATGAATTTCAAGCCATCGCAGCGATGGCGGATGACAGTTTCAAAGAGCTGGCCCGGACCCAGGCATCCCTGATGGAGACAGAATCTCGGCAACGGGAAATTCTTGAACATCTGGATGCCGGCGTGGTTATCATCAGCCGGGCGGATCATCTGATCTGTTATGTCAATCCGACAGCCGCAAAACTCATCGGTACGGATCCCGATAGGATCATCGGCAATGAATGCATGAAATATATCTGTCCAACGGAAAAAGGAGCCTGCCCCATCACGGACCTTGGGCAGATGATGGACAACAGCCCACGGATGCTTTTAAATACAGCCGGTCGTCAAATTCCCATTATGAAAACCGTCCGGCCTTTTACCTATAACGGACAGCCGGCTCTTCTGGAAACCTTTGTGGATATCACAGAGCAGCAGAGGGCTGAAGATGCCCTTCGCCGGGAGCGTGAACGCCTGGCCAACGTAATTACGGGAACGGATGTCGGAACCTGGGAATGGAATGTTCAGACCGGTGAAACAGTATTTAATGAGCGATGGGCCCAGATCTGCGGTTACAGCCTTGGGGAGCTGTCGCCGGTTTCGATTGACACGTGGACGCATCTGGCGCACCCGGATGATTTAAAAAAGGTAGAAATCCTTTTAGATCGGCATTTCTCAGGAGAACTGGACCGTTACGATGCTGAATGCAGGATGAGGCACAAAAACGGACACTGGGTCTGGGTGCAGGATAAAGGCAGGGTGATTTCCATAACCCATGATGGTAAACCACTCATGATGTTTGGTACCCATACGGATATCACCGAACGCAAACAGGACCAGGAGAGGCTGCAGCGGTCTTTAGTGGAAACTGAGCAGGCCAACAAGGCGCTTAAAAAAGCCAGAAACAAATTAATAACCGTTAACGAACATCTGAAAAACCAGACAGCCCTGGCAAAACGGATGGCGGCCGGAGCTGAGATGGCAACCCGGGCAAAGAGTGAGTTCCTGGCCAATATGAGTCATGAAATTCGGACGCCCATGAACGGTATCATCGGTATGACAGGGCTGCTGCTGGATACGGATCTCTCCGATGAACAACGCCTTTTCACCGGCAATGTCAAGGCAAGTGCCGACGCTCTTTTGACCTTGATCAACGATATTCTGGATTTTTCAAAAATTGAGGCCGGCAAACTGGATATGGAAATTCTGGATTTTGAATTGCGCCCCTTTCTGGATGATTTTGCCCATATGATGGCCCTGAAAGCCCATGAAAAAGATCTGGAGTTGATCTGCGAGGTATCGCCCGAGGTTCCGGGACAGCTTCAGGGCGATCCTGGCCGCCTTCGGCAAATCCTGACGAATCTGACTGATAATGCCATTAAGTTTACCAACGCCGGTGAGGTGGTGATACAGGCGCACCTCAAGCATCAAACCAAAGAAGAGGTCCTCATTTACTTTTCCGTAAAGGATACCGGTGTGGGTATAGCCCCGGAAAAACAGGGTCATCTGTTTGAACAGTTTACCCAGGTGGATGCTTCCATTACACGCAAATACGGCGGCACAGGGCTGGGTCTTGCCATATCTAAAAAACTGGCCCAACTGATGGGCGGAGATATCGGCGTTATTTCACCGGTTCCCGAAATCAACAAATTGGCAAGCCGTCCATCGGACAGCCTCCATTCAGGCTGCCTGTTCTGGTTTACGGCCCAATTTAAACAGCCGCCGTCATCTGCTGAAACCGGCCATGAGCAGAAAATCATGCCGGATCCATTAAAAAATGTCCGTATTTTAATTGTTGATGATAACCGAACCAACCGGGAAACATTAGTAAGACAATTGGTCGGCATGGGGGCAAAGGTATCTGAAGCGGCAGATGGTAAAGCCGCCTTGGAAAAAATAAAGCGCACGGCACAGGAAAATAGACTCTATGACCTTGCGATACTGGATATACAGATGCCCGGCATGACCGGGGACAAGCTTGGCCTGGCCATCAAAAAAGAGGCGTTCGGGGCAGACATCAAACTGGTGTTGATGCTCTCCATAGGCCGGCGTGGGGATGCGCGTTATTTTCAATCCATCGGTTTTTCAGGATACCTTACCAAACCGGTGCGTTACTCGGAACTTTCAGACACGCTGGCCTCTGTTCTCTCCGGCGGACAGGCCGGCAAGGAAGAAAATGCCCGCATTCGGCATTTAAATGGTGAAATCAAACAGCCCCATGTGAGGATTCTTCTGGCAGAAGACAATATCACAAACCAGATCGTTGCAAAGGGCATTCTGGAAAAATTCGGTTACTCTGTGGATGCCGTGGCAAACGGTATTGAGGCGATCCGCGCCCTTGAAAAAATACCGTATGACATGGTATTGATGGATCTGCAGATGTCCGAACTGGATGGCCTTAAGGCCACCCGGATGATCCGCAATACAGCATCCAACGTTATTAACCCGAATATCCCGGTGGTCGCCATGACGGCCAATGCCATGGCCGGTGACCGGGAAAAATGCCTGAATGCAGGCATGAATGATTATATCAGCAAACCTGTAGATCCAATTATCCTGGCTGAAAAGATCGAAAAGTGGATTAATCGTATCCAGCCGCGTAATCCGGAACGCTCCACCGTGGTTCAGAAAAAAGATAAGAAACATGGGACGGAGACCTTTAATCCGGAGGCGCTGAGAGCCAATCTCATGGAAGACAAGCAGCTTATTGCAGCCACCATCCGTACCTTCCTTGATGACATGCCGGGGCAAATCGAGATTCTTTCTCAATTAATCAAACAAGGGCAGGCGCAAAAAGGTGGCGTCCAGGCCCATAAAATAAAGGGTGCATCCGGTTATGTGGCGGCGGATGCTTTTCAGAAAACCGCCTTCAAAATGGAAGTGGCGGGCAAAGCCGGGGATCTAAGAGAAGTTGAACAGCTTTTGCCGGAAATAAGTGAGCAGTTTTCCAGACTTAAGAGTGATCTGGAAGATTATGCGGCCCGTCTTACAGTATTGGATCATTGATATGAATGGAATCATCAGGCGGCACTATGAATAGTAAAAAAGCGTTTACCGGTGGGTATTATATTTTACTGGTTGAAGATGACAAAATGAGTCAGGTGGTTGTCGAAGGCATGATTAAAAAGTTGAATTTAGGCCGGGTTGAAATTGCAGAAAACGGCAAAGAGGCTCTAAAGATGTTTTGTTCCCATCGCTTTGACCTTATTTTAATGGATGGGGAGATGCCGGAAATGAGCGGCATTGATGCAGCTCTTGCAATCAGAGCCATTGAAAAGGACAAAGATCTGTCACGAACACCGATCATTGCTCTGACAGCCCATACCACAGAGGAGGACAAGGCGCTTTTTTTAAATAACGGTATGGATGAGTTTTTGAAAAAACCCCTGAGCCCAACACGGTTAAACCAGGCAGTTCAAAATGTTATCCTGCAGAGAAGTTTTGAGGCAAAACCCCAAAAGAGCCGGGATTTAGAAACCACTATAGATCTGCAGCAACTAAACCGGATCATGGCAGGCAATAAATCTCTTTTAGACAATTGCCTGCAGACCTTCGAATCCACCTATCCACCTCTCTTGTCCAAGATGACTGCGTGCATTGAAAAAAATGAGTATGATGAATTAAAAGAAAATGCACATCGTTTGAAGGGAATGTTGAAATACTTAGCAGCCCATAATGCCGCCACTCTGGCAGAACAACTCGAATCACAGGGAGGTACCGGGAACCCTACAAGCGCCAATCTCACTGTTCAGGTCCAGGCGTTAGATGATGAGTGCCTGAAAATCATAGACAGAGTCAAACAGGTATTGGTGGACAATTTTTCCTGATGGCCCGGTGTTCGGGTAAGCATAAAAAAAGGCCGATCTCACATTGTCTAGTGGATCGGCCTTTTCTCTAATATCGTTGGCTTAACTTAAAGTTCAATCTGTCGATTTGGTTTTAAGCAGCCTCTTTTCCCAGAGTAATGCCAATTTCCAGAGCTTTCTTGTTCATGTCAAAGAAAGCTGGGGGCATGGCATCCTGGATAACACTTATAGCTGATTCGGGTTTACAGATGCCTGTAGCACCGATCAGAGCCCCAAGTACACAAACACTGTAAACAATCGGTTTTCCGATTTCTTTAACAACCGTGTCATACATAGGCAACTCTAGGATCTTGGCATTAATATTGCCAGGTTTAACATACCTTGGGTCGACTATCATGAGGCCGCCTGGACGAATCAAGTGGGCATATTTATTATAGCCTTCCTGCATCAGGGCGACAAAAACATCAGCCGATTCAACTTTGGGGTAATAAAGATTGCCGTCTGAAATTAAAATGTCGGCACGGGTAGCGCCGCCACGGGCAGCAGCTCCGTAGCTCTGTGATTGAATAGCGTTTTTGCCCTCAAAGATTGTAGCTGCTCTGGCAAGGATAATGGCGGTAGTGATAACCCCTTGTCCGCCAGAAGCTGTAAAAACAATTCCTGTTGATTCCATTATGCCTATCCTTTCTTCATTACCTTGTCAATGACGTTTGTTTGGTAAACTTCGCAGTATTCGGGAACATCTTCATCAACAAAAACGCCGCGTTGAATCAGGTCGGGATTCTCTTCCAGTTTTTTGGACCCCATGGGTACGGTTGCTTCCTTGTACCATTCCATCATCTGGGGCGCCTCACCGGCCTTGTTCTTTCTGCCGAATTGGGTTGGGCACATGGACAGAATTTCAACTACTGAAAAGCCTTTGTGTTCAATGGCTTTTTTGATTGTATTCTGGGCTTCTTTGGCATGGTAAACGGTAGTTCTTGCAACAAAAGTGGCACCTGCGCCTTTGGCCAGTTCCACCAGATCAAAGGCACGATCGGGAACACCATAGGGGGCGGTACTTGCTTTTACACCACATCCGGACATGGGGGAATACTGTCCGCCGGTCATACCGTAGATCCGGTTGTTCATGACGATGGCGGTAATATCGATATTTCTTCTGCAGGCATGGATGAAGTGGTTGCCGCCGATGGCCGTGGAGTCACCGTCACCAAAGGGGACAATAACTTTCAGGTTGGGGTTGGCAAGCTTAACGCCTGTAGCCGTGGGAAGGGCTCTGCCGTGCATGGTATGTGCGGTGTTGAAATCCAGATAACCGGAGATTCTTGAGGAACACCCGATACCTGAAACTACGGAGACATCGTCGTTTTTCAGTCCCAGATCATCAATCGCCCTGAGCAATGCGCTCATGACAATACCGTGTCCACAACCCGGACACCACATATGGGGGAAAAATTGGGCCCGGATATATTTTTTTACATCAAATTGTGTATCGCTCATGCTATACCCCCTTTCCTGTGATCATTCTGATCGCCGCTTTAATATCAGCGGGCTTGATGATTTGGTTGTCAACCCGGTTAGAGAAGTAAACCTTTTCAGGCTCAGCCACAACACGTTTTACTTCTCTGACAATCTGGCCCATATTCATTTCAGCTACAATAACGGCCTTGGCACCGGCACATTTTTCTCTGACAATCTCATCTGCAAAGGGCCATACAACCTGAAGCTCTAAAACGCCGACCTTGATGCCAAACTGATTGCGATAGTCTTCGGCAGCCTGAAGGGCGGATCTGGTTGTTGTTCCATAGGCAACGATGACATACTCAGCATCGTCCATGTAGTACTCTTTGTACATGGCGATTTCGTTGGCTTTGCTTTCGATTTTATCTACCAGATGATGGATCAGAGCGTTAACATTCTCAGGACTGACGTCGGGAAAGCCCATAATGTTATGATGAAGGCCGGTGACGTGGAAACGATGGCCTGCACCGAAGTCGGACATGGGACGCTGGCCGTTTTCATCGGTAAGATAGGGATAGTATTGTTCACCTACGGGAATATTTGTTCTGATTCTGTCGACAACTTTGATCTCGCCGGGTTCGGGAATGACCACTTTTTCTCTCAGGTGCTGGGTGGACTCATCAAACATCAGAACAACAGGTGTCCGGTATTTTTCAGCCAGATTAAAGGCTTCAACCGTAATTTTAAATACATCCTGGAGGTTGGAAGCTGTCATGGCAATAATGCTGTGATCTCCATGGGATCCCCATCTGGCCTGCATTGTGTCACCCTGAGCGACGTGGGTGGGGTTGCCTGTGGATGGTCCGCCTCTCTGGATATTTGCAACAACACAGGGGACCTCAGCCATACAGGCGTATCCGATACCTTCCTGCTTCAGGGAGAAGCCGGGGCCGGAAGTTGCGGTCATAACCTTTTTTCCGGCAAGAGCTGCGCCGATGATACAGGCCATGGATGCAATTTCGTCTTCCATCTGGATAAATTTGCCACCTCTTTTGGGAAGTGCAGCAGCCAGACCTTCTGCAACTTCTGATGACGGCGTGATGGGATAACCTGCAAAAAAGTCACACCCGGCATAAAGGGCGCCTTCAATGCAAGCATCGCTTCCTGGAATAAATTGAATATTCTTAGTCATTATTTATTCCTCCTCAACTAAAATTTGAATTGCCAGATCAGGGCACCGAAGTTCACAAAGCTTACATGCAATGCAGTCTTCAGGGCGGACTGCCACAGCTTTTTCATCGCTGTTCAGTTCCAGAACCTGTTTGGGGCAGAAGTGAACGCAAATGCCGCACCCCTTGCACCAGCTCTTGTTAATAATGTGTTTGACGTTTTTTCCTTTTGCCATAAATTCCTCATCCTCGGTTTAAACCGGATTAAAATTGGGCATGTGTTAAAGAAATCTAAATGTGCTTGTCAAAACTTTCCAAATGTCATCATCATGGACAGAACTTGTATTGGAACCAAGGGGCGTCCATAACGAATATGGAAAGGTTGGTCTCAGTTGTTTCATAAGGTTTAAGGGTAAATCTAATTTCAGCATCACTAAAATTTTTTCACCCATGGTTGATTAAAAATTCACCATCTTGCTCTACCAAAAAAAAAGTCTGTTTACAACTTTTTTCTAATATTTTTTAAATTGGGCCTTAAGGAGCTTGTTTCTTGCTTTTTGATGCTTTACAGTTTTTAGCATGATAGAGCAAAAAACAGATACGATCAGTGTAATTATTCCCACTTTCAACCGGGCGTGGACCCTGAAAAGGGCTGTTGATTCAGCCCTTGCCCAGGACTATCCGCACAGGGAAATCATTGTGGTGGATGACGGGTCGACAGACGGAACCCGGGACCTGCTGGCTGGATATAAAGATAAAATCCGGGTCCTGGTCCAGGAAAACAAAGGGGTGAGTGCGGCCCGGAACCTTGGAATTCAAGAAAGCCAAGGCAGCTTTATTGCGCTGCTGGACTCCGATGATGCCTGGGAAACGAATAAACTTTCCTGCCAGGCCGCCTTTTTTCAATCCAAACCCGGAGCAATGATCTGCCAGACCGAGGAAATCTGGATCAGAAACGGAAAACGGGTCAATCCAAAGAAAAAACATAAAAAACCGTCGGGCATGATCTTTGAGCCTTCTTTAAAGCTCTGCCTGGTCAGCCCTTCGGCTGTGATGATCAGAAAACAACTCTTTGAGCAAAAGGGGGTATTTAACGAGGACTTTCCGGTATGCGAGGATTACGATCTTTGGTTGCGTGTTTCCCATGACACACCAGTCTATTTGATTGACACCCCCTTAACGGTTAAAACCGGGGGGCATGGGGATCAACTGTCCGCGGGCCACTCCCAGGATAAATACCGGATTCAGTCCATCCTGAATTTGATTGAGTCCAATGTCCTTTCTGCGGATCAGGAACAGGTCGCTTTAAACGTATTTAAAGAAAAGTGCCGGATTTTTGCAAACGGGTGCATGAAACGGGGCCGCGAAAAAGAGGGTGCTTATTACCTGATGCTTGCTGCAGGTAATAAGTGAGATTCCGTAACATCCTGTTGAGGGCGCGTAACCATATTGATAAACTGATAAACTGGAAATTGATTTTACCAATTGAACATGGCATTCTAAATATATTGTTTAAAAAACAAACTGATGCAAGGAGAATTGCAGAATGAAATTTCAAAAAATAGTAGATGATATTTACCGCCTTGCGGTTAACATCGAAGACGAGAATTACCTGTTTGAGGGAATATGGCCCATTCCCCACGGTATTTCAATAAACGCGTATCTGATCAAGGGTGAAAAAAACGTACTCATTGATCTGACCCAGGACATCATGGGGTTTCCCAAGGCCATTACCGGACAGATGGAAGGGCTCTCCCTGGCTGTGGAGGATATTGATATCATCGTGGTAAACCACATGGAGCCGGACCACGCCGGCTGGCTGCGGGAATTTTGTAAAAAGAATACCAAGGGCCTGATTTACTGTACCAAAAAAGCGGTTCCCCTGCTTGAGGCCTTTGGCCGGGTGCCGGCCGACCGGGCCGTGGCCATCACGGACGGCATGACCCTGGAAGTCGGGGAGTACGAACTCCAGTTTTTTGAAACCCCCAACATCCATTGGCCCGAAACCATGATGACCTATGAAACAAAACGGAAAATTTTATTTGCCTGCGACGCTTTTGGTTCATATGGTAAGGTGACGGAGGACGCCATTTTTGACGACCAGCTCTCCGAGGAAAAACATGCTTTTTTTGAAAATGAGGCGTTACGCTATTACGCCAATATTGTCGCCGCATTTTCCGGCGCTGTACTCAAAGGGCTGACCAAACTGTCGGGACTGGATGTAAAGATCATCTGTCCCTCCCACGGGATTATCTGGCGGGAGAACCCCGGCGTAATCATTGACCATTACAAGCGCTATGCAGAGTACAGCAAGGGGCCGGCAGAAAGGGAAATCACCCTGGTTTGGTCCAGCATGTACGGCAGTACAAAGTCCATGCTGAACCTTGTGGTTGAGACCATAAGAAAACACAAGATTCCCGTGCATGTTTACCAGGCCCCGGGCGATGACATCGGCTATATCCTGGCCGGTGCCTGGAAGTCCGCCGGGCTTATTTTCGGCATGCCCACTTACGAGTACAAGGTCTTTCCGCCCATGTCCCATGTGATTGACGAACTGCTTGTAAAAAAGGTGACCAACAAAAAAGTTTTCAGGTTCGGCTCTTATGGATGGGTCGGCGGGGCCCAGCGGGATTTTGAATCCAAAATTGAAAAGTCCGGCTGGGATCTGCTCGGATTTTACGAATGGCAAGGGGCGCCCACCAGAGAGGATGAGCAGGCCCTGGTCCAGAAGATCGACGCCTTTTGCGAGGAACTGATTAAGTTTACCGAGTAGAAATACTTTCACCACGAAGATCACGAAGATATCAGCTCTTCGTCTCCTTCGTGGTAAATCGTCCAAACGTTTTGCGGATTCAAAAACAAGGGTTGCGCTGATATTGCCTGAAACCCCCTTCAATGATATAGGCAAGTCTTTGCGCGGTTTCCAGCTCCTTGGAGATCAGGGCCTGCTGGGTTTTATCTGCCGTGTCCGCCTGATTTTCGGCAAATTTTTTTAAAAGTTTTCGGCACAAACACCTGTCCCCCGAGCAGACGATCCAATCCGGCCTGAATCTTAATGCCCGGCAGGGGACCCAAATCTTCAGATAATGCGCCGTGGAGGCTTACGTTTATGCCATTGTCCCCTCGGGGGATAAAAATTTTAAAAAACAGTTCAGCAAAATATAAAAATCATGTATATTCAACATCTTTTTAAGCGTGAAAATTCCAGTGCATCATTCATTATTGATAAATTATAAAGGGCCGGCCCCGGACACCATCCGGGCGGTTTTGGAACATGGAGTAAAAAATGGCTAAACCAAAAAAAGAAACAACACTGATGGACAAAGTGGTTGGACTTTGCAAACGCAGAGGGTTCGTATATCCGGGATCTGAAATTTACGGCGGACTTGCCAATGCCTGGGATTTCGGTCCCTTGGGGGTCGAACTGCTTAAAAATCTCAAAGAGGCCTGGTGGAAAAAATTTGTCACCGAGCGTATTGATATGGTGGGCCTGGATGCCGCCATTCTCATGAATCCGACCACCTGGGAAGCCTCCGGCCATGTGGGCAGTTTTTCCGATCCCCTGATGGACTGCAAAAAATGTAAATCCAGAGAACGGGCCGACAAGCTTGTGGAAAACTGGCAACATGACAACGGATCTGATGAACAGCCCGCCAACTGGGCAGGGGAAAAGACCCCGCCCCAGGATATGCTAGATTTTATTAATGCCAAAAACATTACCTGTCCCCAGTGCGGCAGCCTTGACTGGACCCTGCCCAAGGCCTTTAATCTGATGTTTAAAACCCAGCAGGGTGTGGTTGAAGGCGAAGGAAAGGAGATCTATCTGCGCCCTGAAACCGCCCAGGGCATCTTTGTCAATTTTAAAAATATCCATACCACCTCACGCAAAAAGATCCCCTTTGGCATTGCCCAGATCGGCAAGGCATTCAGGAACGAAATTACACCCGGCAACTTTGTATTCAGGACCCGTGAATTTGAGCAGATGGAAATTGAATATTTCTGTAAACCTGGCACCGAGCTTGAGTTCCATGCCTTCTGGAAAAAATTCTGCATGGACTGGTACCTGGGCCTGGGCGTTACCCCGGACAACCTTAGATTTCGCGACCATGACCAGGCGGAATTGTCCCATTACTCCAATGCCACGGCCGATATTGAATACCACTATCCCTTTGGCTGGGGGGAATTGTGCGGCATCGCGTCCCGGACCAACTATGACTTAAGCCAGCACATGGAGTACTCTTCCAAAGATCTGCAGTATTTTGACGAGGCAACCAGGGAAAAGTACATCCCTTTTGTCATTGAACCCTCTCTGGGGGTTCAGCGTTCCGCTCTGGTATTTTTGTGCGACGCCTATGAAGAAGAAGAGATGAAAGAAGGAGATACCCGGGTGGTACTGCATCTTCACAACCAGTTGGCCCCTGTGAAAATTGCGGTGTTGCCCCTGGCCAAAAAAATTGCCGACAATGCAAAATCTGTCTTTGACAACCTGGTACGGCAACTGGGACTGAACATGGACTTTGATGTCCAGGGCAGCATCGGCAAGCGATACCGCCGCCAGGACGAGGCCGGCACCCCATATTGCGTCACCTTTGACTATGAATCCCTTGATGACAATGCCGTCACCATCCGGGAACGGGATTCCATGGATCAGCAGCGGATGAAGATAGAGGAACTGGTGCCCTTTTTCCGGGAAAAATTTACATATTAACAAAGTTTGATTTTATGACACTGTATTCATACAAAAATATTGCGCCGGAGGTCCACGACTCTGTTTTTATAGCGCCTGGTGCCAAGGTTATAGGTGATGTGCAGATCGGCCCGGATTCTTCAGTCTGGTTTCAAACGGTTCTCAGGGGAGATGTCGCTGAAATCCGCATTGGTGAACGCACAAATATTCAGGATCTTTGCATGGGCCATGTGGCCAGGGAGACTCCTTTGATCATCGGAAACGACGTCACCATCGGCCATAACTGCTGTGTACACGGATGCACGATTGGGGACCGCTGTCTGATCGGTATGGGCGCCGTTCTCTTGAACAACAGCGTGATCGGGGAAGGCTGCGTCATTGCCGCCGGCACCGTTGTCCTGGAAAAAACGATCATTCCGCCATATTCACTTGTTACAGGGTCGCCGGGCAAAGTAAAAAGAGCTTACGAGAACCGGGAAGAGATTGATCAGATGATGAAAAAAGCCTCGCATAACTATCTGGGACACGCCAGGGAGTATAGTTCCACGGATCTGTTTTATGAGATGAAAAAATAATGATAATCCCCTGTCTCGGAAAGCGCAGGGGATATTTTTTTGTCTTTAGATAATGTTTATGCCCCTGTCCAACCCTTTTCAAGCCCCATGGCCCGGCCCAGCAATTGTGTAAGAAGAATGGCGGGAAGGGGGGTGCTTGATCCGGATTTCAGGATAAGCTTCCGGCCGTGTTCAAATTGCATGTGGCAATAATTACATGCCGTACAGATTATATCCGCCCCTTCCTGTTCTGCTGTTTCATATTTTGCCAGGATAAAGCCATCGGCCAGAGGGGTGTTTTTATCCAATAAGGGATTGCCGCAGCATTCCAGGCGTTTGGACCAGTTTACAGGTTCCGCCCCGGTCAGTGTGATAATCCGTTCAAATATCGTCGGTGCATCGGGGTGCTCATCGAACCCGGTGATGGTTGAGGGACGCAGCGCATGACAGCCGTAGCTTGGGGCCACTTTTATCCCGTCAAGGGGACGGGTGATGCTTTGACGTATAAGGTCTTGATCGATCTCCCGGTCCAGCAGGGTCAGCATGTGATGGATTTTGACACCCCCGTCATAATACAGTCCTTCCTTTTGCAATAGCCAGTTGATCATGGCTTGTTTGTCGGGATCATTTTTAAAATGATATTCTGCCTGTTTAAGGGAGCCGAAACAGCACTTGCACAGGGTCAGTACAGGCAGATTATGGGCCTGGGCGATGGCCAGGTTCCGTATGGCCAGCAAAAGAAAGGCATCCATATTTTTCTCTTTAACAGGGTATCCGCAACAGCCAAAATCAAGCTCTTCCACCTCAACATTGAGCCTGGATAAAACTGCTTTGGCAGACTTTGGGTGCTGGGGAATGTCAAATCCGGTTCTGCATCCTGAGAATAGCGCGTACTTCATATTCCAAATTCCTGATGGTGTACTATGTTTTTAAGTTGGTAAAAAATATCGGTAATCCTTACCCCCTGGGGACAATTTTCCTGGCATTTATAACAGGTCAGGCAGTTCCAGACAATGGAGGCATCCTTTGCCAGTTCGGTTTGCCCCAGAACAAGGGCATGGATGACCTGGTGGGGTGCTGATCCGAACTCCCGGGTTTCGCCTGTAACAGCGACCACCGGGCATGAATTGGTACAGATCAGGCAAGTGTAACAGTTTGAAAACGTAGCCCCCTGGAAGGATTTTTTCAAGGATTCAACCACAGGGTTTTCCCCGGGTTTGATCACCAAAGGCGTGTCAAGTGCGGGCTTTTTAGATTCATGTTTTTTGAGAAGTTCCCTTATCCGGATAACGGGATCCGGAAGAGATTCCATCTCCAGCCGATCCCTGGTTGCTTTCCATATATCCTGCAGATTCAGTCCGGCAGGACAGAGCTGGGAGCATTTGTTGCACATGGTGCAGATAAAACTGCCCTGGGAAAAGGCATCCCTTGATTCAGGATCCATCGGCCGTCCCCATGCAGATTCCCGGATGCGGATTACACGTTCCGAGGGAAACACCCACGGGTTGTCAAAAATTTCATATAAAGGTCCCACGGCACAATGGCTGGTGCAGGTGCCGCACTCGGTGCAGGCGGAAAGATCAAAAACCCGGCGGGTGGCCTTATTCTCATCGCGTTCTATTTGCTGGCCTGCAATCCCTGAAATTATAAGGCTTACCGGCGTTGTCAGGATATGCAGGAACTTGCTGAAAGGCAGGTAGGCCAAGCCAAAAAAACAGCTTAAAAAGTGGATCTTCAGTATCAGTGCATCCAGGCGGTGCCTGTTGAAAAAACCGGCAACAGGTTTCATGGCAATGGAGAGAGGATAGGATACAAAGGCCTCCTTTGGATTGGAGTGGCAAACTGTACAATTGTCTTCATTCAGGATACGTCCTTCTTCCATGAGTTCCGGGGTGACCTGGACGACCTCCCCGGGGAACTGGACATTGAACTCTTCCTGCCATACGGCCTTAAGCGCCGGAAGTTCCTCCTCGTCCAAGGAACCATATTCCTCCACCATGTCGTAAAATATACCGGAAGAGATGATCTTGGCGGCTTCCAGGCCAAAACCGGATATCATGATGAGTCCAAGCAGGGCGATTGCCAGGTAATCCCGGTGCCTGCTGATCTGTTTTAAACGAAAATTGGTTTTCCTGCGATATATGGCAATGCCCACCCCCACCATCACCATGACACCGGCGATATTTCGAAGGAACATAAAAGGGCTCAGGGTGGATTGGTAACCTGGGAAAATCACTTCGCTGACATAGCCTTCAAGGGCATGGAAGAAAAATAACCCTGCAAACCCCCAGTAAATACAGATGTGCATAAACCACTTCAGAAAATTCTGGCGCATCAGCGGCAATTGAAGCACGACATCCAGAAGAACCGCCTTGAAAAGATGAAGAATCCGGACAGGTGAGACCAGGATACCGGACAGGCCCAACAAAAACGCGTTGATGCGGCTTGTCGTAGTAAATCCGGTCCGCTGCGGTCCGATGCTTAACCGGAAAAACCCAATAATCCTGTAAATGATTCCGATGAGGAACACTGCCGACGCAATAGAAAAGCTCCAGGTATAAAGATTGAAACCGGTTAATAAATCATACAATGGCATTGATCATCTCCCAGTAAAATTTAGGATGATATCCCAGAAGGCCCGAATCCGGGCAGCAAGGGATGTTACATAAATGCTACTCCATATAAATATTGCTCAAAAACCAGCACAAAAGCAACTTGATGGCATATTATAATAAGGCAATATTGTCAATTGTAGTCTTTAGTAAATACTTATATTCTTAATTTTAGCAGCTTGGTTTTATGGATTTGACAACCCTAATACTGCCTGTTAAATTGACCGCATGGAAAATAAAACAAGAATGAATAAACCCTGCCGAACGTTGCTTTCCGTACCCGGAAACAAGACCAAAATGCATGCCAAGGCTGCGGCTTCCAATGTTGATGTCATCATGCTGGACTTGGAAGACAGCGTGCCGGCCGATGAAAAAGAAGTCGCCCGTAAAACGGTTATTGATTCGCTTCGTTCTTTGGATTTTAACGAAAAATGCGTCGCCCTTCGCATAAACAGCCTGGACACGCCTTTTGCCTATAAAGATTTGATCCAGGTCGCCGAAGCCGCCGGTGATCGTCTCCAAACCGTTGTGGTGCCCAAGGTAAATCATGAGGCGGATATCCATTTTGCGAGCCGCTTATTGGACGGCATTGAAATGGCATTGGGACAAACAAGGCAGATCCGGATCCAGGCCTGTATCGAGACCGCCCAGGGACTTTCCCGGATTAACGAAATTGCCTCGGCCGATGCCAGGCTCTCTTCCCTGTCATTCGGCATTGCCGATTATCAGGCCAGCATCGGGGCAGCGCTGGTCTCTTTGTCCGGCCACGGAGAAAACGAGGAGCAGGTTTACCCCGGTCACCGGTGGCATTTTCAACTCAGCCGGATGGTCATGGCTGCCAAGGCCAACGGGCTTATGGCCCTGGATGCCCCCTTTGGAAACTTTAAGGATGACGACGGCCTGAAAAAATCAACCGCCCTGGCCAAGGCCCTTGGGTGTGACGGCAAATGGGTAATCCACCCTGACCAGATTGACACGGTCAACCAGGTGTTTACCCCTGCAGCGGAAGAGATCCGGCGGGCCAGGCGAATTCTGGACGCGGCAGATGATCGGTCCCGGGGCGCCGTGGCTGTGGACGGCCGAATGGTGGACCAGGCCACCATTCGCATTGCCCGCAGAGTTTGGGATCAGGCAGTTTTTCTTGGAAAGGTTTAAATAACAAATCTTCTTGACACCCTGACCTCCTTTATACTACAGAAGCACCTAACCCATGTCCAGAAGGGCATACAAAACAAAAGCAGTTAAATAACTTATAAAGAGCTCAATATTTCCGAAAAGGTAGGATGCGCATGTATTATCCCTTTAAATTCCTCCATCTTGATCTTTTTTTCAACCGCAAGCACCATTTCATGAATTATCTCAGCCGCCCCTGCGCCGATTATCGAGCTGCCTAATATCACACCGCTGTTTGCACATACGATTATCTTGGCAAATCCTGAATCGTTACCCTCTATCTTAGCCTTTGGATTTGCTTTGAAAAAGGCCTTTTTCACTTCTATATCAAATCCCTTCTCTTTGGCTTCTTTTTCTTTAATTCCATAGCTTCCGATTGCCGGGTTGGAAAAGACAACAGAGGGGGTGACATGGCTATTGACTTCAGATGAGTGGTTTATGATATTTTGCACGGCGATCTTAGCCTCGGCATATGCCGTATGAGCATACGCAAGCGTCTCTATACAGTCGCCGACGGCATATATACTTTTATTTGCTGTTTGAAATGACTCATTAACTTCTATAAATCCTTTCTCATTCACTTTTACCGAACAATTTTCAATACCGAGCCCTTGGGTATACGGGATTCTTCCTGTTGCACAAAGTACTGTTTCACACATGATAATATCCTGCATCTGCCCGCTGATATGCAGTTCTACGCCATCTTCTTTTTGCTGCGCCTTTTGTACAAAAGAGGAGGTCAGGACATTAATGCGTTGCTTTTTAAACCCTCGCATCAATGCAGCTGCGATATCCGCATCTTCAGAAGGAACAAGCTGCGATAGATACTCGACCAGCGTCACGTCAACGCCGAAAGCGTTAAAAAACGTTGCAAACTCACATCCTATGGCACCCCCTCCTATAATAGCAATAGATTCAGGCAGCTTTTCAAGTTTGAATATTTCACGGTTTGAAATGATATTTTTGCCATCTATTGGCAGCAAAGGAAGGTCTTTGACCTGTGAACCTGTTGCAATGATGCATTTATCAAAAGTGATCTTTTCTCCCGCAACTTCAATAGTTTTATCATCCACAAAATGTGCAGTGCCGTATAAAAACTCTATGCCGGCTTGTTTCATCATCCATAAGAGACCAGATCTCAGCTCATTCTTTAAAAGGTCTGTTCTATTTTTAAGACGCTTTAGATCCAAACCGCTTACTTCAATATCCAAGCCGTTTTCTTTAAAAAAAGAGGCTTTTGAAAAATATTGTGCACTTCTTAAATAGTTTTTGGTCGGGATACATCCTTCATTTAAGCAGGTTCCTCCTATACGCGCCTCTATCTGCTCTATAACCAGGGTTTTTACTCCCGCTCTTGCCAGCTGCAAAGCGGCTTCATAACCGCCCGGACCTGCCCCGATTACAACGGCTTCATGATTTCTCATCTCTTCTCCTTATCAAATACTCATCCACTTGCTCTGCATCGATATTCCATTCTTTCCTGGCATATTTGTGCATCATAAGTTTTTTGGCTCTGTGCGCTTCTTTCATGCTTAATGTACTCTCTACAACATCCACGTCAAAGGTTTCACAAAAGGACTCTATCAGCAACTTTACAAGCTCTTGGTGATCTTTTGTGACGCCAAGCTTCATTAGCGATGCTGCTTTCTTTAAACCTGAATTTTCCAAAAAAAGAGGCTCAAAACACCTTTCATCAAAACTTAACGGTATGCTTCCGTGCTGAAAACAGGCCTGCTTGATATAGCGCTGGGCGTTACCGCCTATTTTTCTGCCCTCTATCAAAATATCATAAGCCTCATTTGAGGCAAGGCAGATATTTGACCTTGCGGTGTTTAATTTCATATCAACTGCAAACCTGGCTTTGCAGCCGAGCTTTTGATAAAAACGAATAAGAAATCTGCACAGATATCCGTAACTTTGGTTTGGACCTCTGCCTTTTAAAAATGCAGGAGGCATTATAAGCGAATAAGAAAGTTCATTTCCGTGTACAAATATACCTCCGCCAGTCATTCTGCGCACAAAAGGAATTTTCTGTTTTTGAAGCATCTCCATATCAAGGCTTTTATGCGGCTTGCTGAATCGTCCCAGACTAAGCGCTTTGTGCCATCTATAAAGCCTTAATATCGGCATGTCGTTTTGGTTGAAACTATACAGCAGCGCCTCATCAACGGCCATATTCCAGCCAGCTTCTGCTATACCTGTTTCAACTCCCCGCCATCTTTTCAAACTATACCCTTCATACATAGATTAATTCAATTTTATCCGCTCGACAAAGTACTCTGTCATACCGTTTAGTGTATCAACCTTTCCATAGTCCGCTTCGGGAACCTGTACCCCAAGCTGTTCATATAAAGCAGTAAGAAGGTGTAAAAAATCATACGAATCGATCTCTAAAGCGTTTTGCAGATTTTCATCTGATGGGATATCATCATATTCAAGATCGGGAGCGATTATTCGTATCTGCTGAATTATGGATGTTTTGATCTGTTCTTTGTTCATAGCAGCTCCTTGGGATTTTGTAAAATGCGGTTGAATTTATCAAGGAAAAGCGCCCCCGTACGGCCGTCCGTAGCTCTATGGTCACCGGCTAACGTAGCTTTCATGACCTTTTGTACAATAACTTTGTTCTCCTGCACCCAAGGCGTATCGATAATTTTACCCAAGCCTATAAGCGCAACCTGAGGCGGATAGATGACGCCATAGACATTTTCCACACCAAGATCACCCAGATTTGTGATCGTAATGCTCTGCTGTGTCAGTTCTGCTCCGCGCAACTTGCCGGCTCTTGTGCGCATGATAAGATCATCCAGTGCCTGCATGGTCCGGCTCAAATTCATATCTTTTGCACCGAGCAAAGCCGGCGTGATCACTCCTTTTTTACGAAGTGCAATGGCAATACCGGGGTGAATTTCTTTGCAAACTTGATGATAACCTTCTTGCCAGTAACCGTTTAATTCAGGTACCGCTTCAAGTGCCAGCACGACTGCACGGATAATCATGGCTGCAGGTAAAATACGCGCCTTGATAGTAAGATTTTTATTTATCTCTTCCAGCCAAGACAGGGCAGGACTCATATTGACCGAAGCAGAAAGGTAATAGTGTGGAATCTCGGCATTGGAAAGACTCATAGCAGATGCTATAGCCTGGCGCATTTTATCTGCTGAGGGCGTTTTCAATTCGGTTTTGGCAACTGATTCTATCTGGCTTAAGTGTATTTCTCCTTCACTTGTTTTTGCAAGATCAGCCAGATCAAGACCAAGCTGACGTGCTTTTTTACGTGCAGCAGGTGAGGCTTTGATACGCTGAGGCGGTGTTGTATCTTGATATCGGTCCGGCGTGGCTTTTTCTAAAGGAGCTAAAGGAATTGCTTCAGTCTGCGCTTGCGCAGCAGTTACTGACGATACGGTTATATTTTCTTCGTCTGAGCGTATTAACGCAAGAGGCGTGCCTACGTTGCACTCGGTTTCAGGTTCAACCAAAATCTTTTCAATGATACCGTCCTGGAAAACCTCGATCTCAATGACACCCTTGCTTGTCTCTATTTCGGCTATCACCTGGCCTTTTGTCACTCTATCGCCGACCTTGACCTTCCACTGCATTAATATGGCAGATTTCATATCTGCGCCAAGGCTGGGCATTAGAAATTCGCTCATGCTTCCTCCATGATCTGCCTTGCCATGGCGACTATTTTTACAGGTTGGGGGAGTGCGGCATCTTCTAAATGTTTGGCATAAGGAAATGGAACTTCAGCGCTGCAGACCCTTCCCATCGGTGCATCAAGTTCAAAAAAAGCCTGCTCGTTGATACGCGCCATGATCTCGGCAGAAATGCTGCCTGATCTCCATCCTTCATCGACGATCATTACGCGGTGTGTCTTCTTTACGGAAGTCATGATCGTTTCATCATCAAGGGGTCGCAACGAGCGAAGGTCTATCACTTCGGCATCGATCTCTTCTTTTTCCAATATCTTTGCGGCATCCAATGCTTTGAAAAGATTGATCCCGTATGCAAGGATCGTCAGGTCTTTGCCCGGGCGTTTGACAACTGCTTTTTTGATGGGCAGAGGCTTGGCATTTGTATCAAGAGTTCCCTGGGAGTTATAAAGCAGTGAGTTCTCAAAGATAAGTACCGGGTCAGGATCGTTAAGTGCCGATTCTATCATACTGTAGGCATCTTGTACCGTTGCAGGCGTCAGGACTTTGAGCCCCGGGATATGCGCATACCAGCCTTCCAGAGAGTGGGAGTGCTGGGCTGCAAGCTGCTTTCCGCCGCCTGTTGACATACGGATAACCAAAGGAACGTTGAACTGCCCACCTGACATATGCAGCAGTGTTGCGGCGTTGTTCATGATTTGATCCAGGGCCAATAGGCTGAAATTTACCGTCATAATCTCTACGATCGGTCTCATCCCGTTCAATGCCGCACCGATACCCGCGCCCGTATATGCCGATTCGCACAGGGGCGTATCAATGATACGCTCTTTGCCGAACTCTTCCAAAAGACCTTTGCTTACGGCAAAACATCCGCCGTAACGGCCTACATCTTCTCCCATTAAAAAGACCCTATCATCTTTTTGCATAGCATTTCTGATGCCTTCGCGTACAGCTTCCCGGTAAGTGGTCTGGTTATTCTCTTTCATTGTACTTCCTCCGGTGAATAGACAAATTTTTCAAGATCGCTGATTGGTTCCAGTGTTCCATTTTCTGCAAACGTCACGGCGTCATCAATGGTCTTTGTGATCTCATCTTCGATCTCTTGCGCGTTGATTTTTGACCATAACCCTCTCTCTTCAAGGTTTTTCTTAAAAGTTACCAGCGGTCCTTTATCTTTCCACTCATTGACTTCTGTTTTTTTACGGTAAAGTTCTGCATCAAACATTGAATGTGCTCTAAAACGGTATGTGAGACATTCAAGAAACACGGGCCCTTTGCCTGATTTGATATCTTCAACGGCATTTTTTGCAGACTCGGCGACCTGTGTCACATCCATCCCGTCAACCTGAAAAGAATTTATACGGTAGCTTGCCGCTTTTTTGGAAAGATTGACTTCCGACTCGGAGAATTCCAAAGCGGTACCCATCGCGTAATAGTTGTTTTCGCATATGAAAAGAACCGGTAACTGCCACAATGATGCCAGATTTAGAGATTCGTGGAATTCACCCTCTGCTACGGCACCGTCTCCAAAGAAGCAGGCTGTTACCCGGTCGCGTTTCATCATTTTATCCGCAAGCGCCATACCAACGGCTAAAGGCAGGCCTCCGCCTACAATGGCATTGCCGCCGTAAAATCTGCGCTTTGCATCAAAAATATGCATAGAGCCGCCGCGCCCTCCGGCACAACCTTCTACTTTTCCGTACATTTCAGCCATGATGCTTTTAGCTGATATTCCCCGAGCCAATGCATGCCCGTGTTCCCTGTAAGTTGCGATCACGGCATCTTCGGCAGACAAAGCATGCATTACGCCTACGGCAATCGCTTCTTCCCCGATATATAGATGCAAAAAGCCCCTGATCTTTTCGCTGCTGTAGAGCTCGATACATTTTTCCTCAAAACGTCGTATCAAAAGCATTTGAGAATAAAATTTTTTGGCTAATTTTATATCCATGACAATCTCCTGTAAATGAGGGTTATTGTTCTAAGGTCGAGGTGTCCCCCTCGGCCAAGCCAAGCTCTCTTGCCTTTATCAGCCTGCGCATGATTTTGCCGCTGCGTGTTTTTGGCAGATTTTCCTTAAACTCGATCTCTTTGGGTGCAACGGCAGCGCCAAGTTTTTTACGTCCAAAGCCTATCAATTCGCGTTTGAGATCTTCGTTTGCTTCAACACCGGCTTTTAGAGAAACAAAAGCCTTAACCAGCTGGCCGATTATGGGGTCGGGTTTTCCGATAACGCCGACTTCCGCAACTGCGGGGTGTTCCATCAATGCACTTTCTACTTCAAAAGGTCCTACCATATGCCCTGACGTTTTTATGATATCATCGGCACGCCCGACAAACCAGAAGTAGCCATCCTCATCTTTATAGGCCAGGTCACCTGAAATATACCGGCCGCCTTTAAAGCATTTGTTATATTTTTCCTCATTATGAAGATATGCCCTGAACATTGAGGGCCATCCCGGTTTTAAGGCCAGGTCTCCCTCGGCTCCGGGTTCAATTATTTCCGTTACACTGCCATCATCTTCTACTTTTATTATCGACGCTTCAATGCCCGGAAGAGGCCTGCCCATTGATCCTGGTTTAACTGTTTGTGATATCAGGTTTGAGATCATGATACCGCCTGTTTCGGTCTGCCACCAGTTATCATGAATCGGCATTTTAAGTTTTTCCAGGCCCCACAGTACGGCTTCTGGATTTAACGGTTCGCCTACGCTTTGAATCAGGCGCAGCTTTGAAAGATCGTATTCAAGTGTCGGTTCGGATTCGATCCTCATCAGACGCCTGATCGCAGTCGGAGCCGTGTACCATACGGTAACTTTTTCATCTTGTAAAATGCTATACCATCTTTGGGCATTGAACTCTGCTTCATCGGCAATATTCGTTACCCCATGCAGCCACGGGGCAATGATGCCGTATGACGTTCCGGTCACCCAGCCCGGATCGGCCGTGCACCAGAAAACATCATCTAAATGCAGGTCCAATACATATTTTCCACTCATCCAGTGGGTATAAAGCGCCTTGTGAACATGAACGACTCCTTTTGGCATTCCTGTGGTTCCGCTGGTAAAATGAAGTATAGACATATCCTCGGGATCGGTGGGCTCGATCTCAAACTCATCGGAAGCCTCTTTTAAAAGGCGAGGCAGTGAAAGAATTTTTTCACTTTGGTCATATTGCTCATCTATTACTAATATATATTGAAGATCGGGAAGCTGATCCATAATAGGAAGTATCTTTTTTTCAAAGAGTTTCTTTGTGGTCAGAAGTGCTTTTGCATCACCGCGGAGCATCCGCTGTAAAATAGGCTCGGGTCCGAATTGTGAAAAAAGAGGGCAGATCACATTTCGGTTTTTTAAGATTCCTATTGCTGCAATGTAGAGCTCGGGTACTCTTGGCGAGAGGGTAAATATTCTTTCGCCCTTTGCAAGTCCGAGCGATCTTAGGATATTGGCGAATTTAGCCGTCTCTTTTTTCATTTTAGCAAAGCTAAACTCTTGCTTTTGGCTGTTTTGGCCAAGCCACACCAAAGCGGTTTTATTTGCCAGTTTTGAGTTGGCATGGCGGTCTATGGCTTCATGGGCGATATTGAGCCCTCCGCAGGGCAGTCCTTCAAATTGTTCGCCTATTTTTTCCCATTCAAAAGATTTTTTCTCTTTTTCATAGTCGATCAGGTTCGGGGTAACTTTAAGATCAGATATATTTTTTTCGATCCAATTCTTTTCCATTTTTTTGTCCTTTGAAAAGTCCGGATTAATAAGAAGTATGTTAAATGATAAATTGGCAGCATTGAGGAGTGATTGTTCTTTTACAACCATGAAATCCTCAAGCCCCAGTGTTGTTTTGTATCACGAAAGTTAAATTCAATCTGGAATCTCGTACGATAATACTCGATGATCCAGTTTTTTGGGATTAGACAATGTCACAATATTGGGAAATGTAAAGGCTGGTCAAGTCGATGGTATAATACCAACTATTCCAGCTGATATCTCACCCATCGGTTGGCCAGCCTCCACTGAGCAGAATAAAATAAGTTTTACTTGAATACAAGGGTTCCATTGCGATATATGCTTCATTTCTGCAAATAATAAATGAGGCGGATGTGTTAATAGAGAAGCTGTTGCCGTTTGTTGAAAATTATACCGAGTCACTGAATACTGAGTTAACAGAGTCTTCCCCTGGGATGACCTTAAGTAAATCACAAAAATTCTGGCTGGGTTTCTGCATCACTGGAATCATTTTAACTAACAGCATCAATTGGACTGCTTTTTCCCGTATCAGCATAGGACGGTATAAAAAAACAGCTCTTTCCTGGATGTTTCGCCATTCTAAAATTGCTTGGGAGCATTTGTTCCACCTCAGCCTCAAAATTATTTTCAAAGTATATGATATCACCAAAGGTGTTGTCAGTATTGATGATTCCGATAAAAAACGCAGTAAATGCACAACAAAAATTTTTGGCGCCAACAAAATAAAAGACAAATCAACAGGCGGTTTTTGCATGGGTCAAGGCTTGGTATTTTTGGTATTGATAACACCGAAAATAACCATTCCAATAGGCTACGCCTTTCATGTTCCTGATCCAAAAATCAGCGAATGGGTCAAGGAGGATAAAAGGTTAAAAAGGCTGGAGTACCAAAATCAGAACGCTCGAAAAAGCCGGTGCGATCAGATGAATATCCAACTATTTCAAGTATTTCTATAGCTCTTTTAAAAACCTTTGTACAGCAACACCCTGAAATAAAAATAGAAGCAATTGTTGCAGATGCCTTGTATGGTAATGCTGAGTTCATGGATGAGGCTTCAAAAATTGCAGGAAGCGCTCAAGTCATTAGTCAAATAAGGTACAATCAAAATATTTCATTCAAAAACAGTAAAAAATCAGTGGAAAAATATTTTGAAAATATTCAACCGATTCAAAAAACCATACATATACGCGGAGGCAAAGGGGTTGTTGTACTTATTAAAAGTGCCAGAATACATGTGTGTGCCCATAGAAAAAAACGATTTGTCATTGCAATAAAATACACTGGAGAAGAGGACTATCGGTACCTTGTCGCTTCGGACCTGACCTGGCGATATGCTGATATAATAGATGCTTTTACACTCAGATGGTTAGTAGAGGTTTTTATTCAAGACCACAAGGGTAATGAAGGGTGGGGAAATTTGACCAAACAACCTGGTAAAGATGGGTCTTACAGAAGTTTGACCCTGAGTCTGTTGGTTGATCATTGTCTCCTCCTTCATCCGGACCAGGTGGCCTCGATAAATAACAAACTGCCCGCAAAAACTGTTGGCAGCCTATGTGATATCGTCAAAGTTGACAGCATCTTATCCTTTGTCGAACAAATCATTCACAGTGATGACCCAGAATCCCATTTCAAGCAGATCTCGGTATTTTTAAAAGAGCATTTTGTAAAGTCAAATGATTCCAAAAAACACATGAATCTAAAACCTTGGGGAAATTATCAATCCTCCCCATCATTAAAATATAAAGCATTCTGTTAACATGGGGATAATAACTGGTAGATACGTTCCATGTCAATTTTTAAAAACTGGATCATCGAGTAATAGTCAATGTTATTTTTCCAGTCAAGTTCAAGATTGGTGCTAAACAGATTGCAGGGGCAAAAAAGATCAAAGATACCAGGCGTCTCTGCAGACAACATGGTATGGAACTGATTTCATCTCATAAAGCAAATCGTAAGAAGCCCAAAAAGAGATCGAAATATTGAAACATGAAGAGGATGCAGAGATCATTGATCTGTATTCTTTTGATGAATCCGGCGTTACCGGTGTACCTGAAATTCCATATACCTGGCTGGATGAAGATGAGCCCAGTTGATTCCGAGTGGAAAAACCTCAAGAATCAAGGTTTTGGAATTTTTAGGTAGGCAGAATGACTTTATTTTAGTAATAGAAAATTATATTTGTCTATGTGCTTATGGAAAAAAGCCAACAAAAAAATGTATTGGAACTATAATATCACGATGCGAACAAAACGCGGCAAGATAAAAAAGACAGGAGCTAAATATGCAGAAAATTCATGAAAAATTATGGCATAGTCTGTCATTAACGGATGTTGTTTCCGAACTTGAATCTCACGAATCAAAAGGGCTCAGTGATCAGTTGGCTAAGGACCGCGCGGCACAGTTTGGGCTCAATGAACTTACACGCGCTAAAGGACAGGGGGTGGTTATCCGGTTTTTGTTACAATTAAAACAGCCCCTTGTCATTATACTTCTGGCGGCGTCCTTAATTACTTTGTTTCTGGCAGAATATGTCGATGCCGGGGTTATCTTTGCCGTAGTCATTGTCAATGCTATTATCGGTTTTATCCAAGAGGATAAAGCAATGAAGGCTATCGAGGCACTGTCCGGCGCCATGACCAGTGAAGCTACAATCATAAGAAATGGAGAAAAAAAACGAATCCAGGCTGTGCAAATTGTTCCCGGCGATTTAGTCCTGCTGCAATCCGGCGATAAAGTACCGGCCGATCTTCGATTGATCCAAACCAGGGAACTGCAGATAGATGAAAGCGCCCTGACTGGAGAAAGCGTACCTGTTCAAAAAGAAAAGGCCGTGCTAAATTCAGACATGCCCATCGGTGATCGACGAAACATGGCTTATTCCTCCACCTTGGTAACTTTCGGAAGCGGCCGTGGTATTGTTGTTGCTACCGGTGACAGCACAGAGATTGGTCGAATCAATAAGCTTATTGCAGCAACTGATGTTCTCGAGACCCCACTGACCCGAAAAATCCATGACTTTTCCGGTATTCTGCTTTATGCCATTCTGGCTATGGCCGCCTTCACCTTTGTGATCGGTTTGGTGCGTGGTCAGGATTTAGTTGATATATTCATGGCTTCAGTGGCGTTGGCAGTCGGTGCCATTCCCGAGGGTCTGCCCGCAGCCATTACCATTACGCTGGCCATAGGTGTCTCCCGGATGGCAAAACGTAACGCCATCATCCGAAAACTTCCCGCAGTAGAAACCTTAGGCTCTACAATGATAATCTGTTCGGATAAAACCGGAACCCTGACCCAGAACCAGATGACGGTTCAAGATATCGTGGCCGGCGGACATCGCTATGCGATATCCGGCGTGGGTTACCATGCTGAGGGGGAAATTACACCTGGGGAAAACTCATTTGATACCACAGCCAACATGTCGCTTCACGCCCTTTTGAAAGCTGGTCTGCTCTGCAATGACTCTACACTTAAGAGAGACGGTGAAAGATGGCGGGTGGAAGGCGATCCCACCGAGGGCGCCTTGATCGTATCCGCCATGAAAGCAGGGTATGACCTCAGTGTTCTGGAAAAGGAAATGCCACGGCTGGATACGATTCCGTTTGAGTCTGCCCGTCAGTATATGGCGACCCTTCACGATCAGGGAGAAGGAAAGCCCCGATTGCTTTTTGTCAAAGGATCAATTGAAAGCATCTGTTTGGATTGTGCCACAATGATGGGACCGGACGGCGAACCTGATGTTCCAACCCAAGGAGCTGTAGCGGACTGGGTGGAATTAATGGCTGACAAAGGCCTGAGAGTGCTGGCTTTTGCCCAAAAAGAGATGCCTCCTGACACCACCCGCATCACCCATGCCGACGTGGAAGAGGGTCTTCTTTTCATTGGCCTAAAAGGGATGATTGATCCACCCCGACCAGAAGCTATCGAAGCGGTCGCTACCTGCCAAAGAGCTGGAATCCGTGTAAAAATGATCACCGGTGATCACGCCGTCACTGCCGGTGCCATCGCGCGTCAGATCGGACTTTGCGGTGACACCTGTTCATATCATACCCGAGAGGTGTTGACTGGCCTTGATATTGGCGAACTGGATGATGGACAATTGACAGAGACTGCGGATGATACAGCAGTGTTTGCCCGTGTGTCACCGGAACAAAAGCTGCGGCTGGTAGAGGCCTTGCAGAAGAAAAATTATGTCGTGGCCATGACCGGCGATGGGGTCAATGATGCCCCGGCCTTACGCAAGGCTGATATCGGTGTGGCTATGGGTCTTGCAGGTACCGAAGTGGCCAAAGAATCGGCTGATATGATACTCACCGACGATAATTTTGCTACCATTAAAGCCGCTGTGGAAGAAGGCCGAGGGGTGTTTGACAATCTGATTAAATTTATTACCTGGACCCTACCAACTAACGGCGGTGAAGGTTTGGTTATTCTTACCGCCATTATGCTTGGAACTAAGCTGCCTATACTGCCATTGCAGATCCTATGGATTAATATGACCACAGCCCTATTATTGGGGCTGATGCTGGCTTTTGAACCTAAGGAGAGCGGCATTATGGTACGCCCGCCGAGAGATCCGTCTATGCCGATATTAACAGCACCTTTAATTAGACGAATTGTCATGGTCAGTTTACTGCTTGTGATCGGCAGCTTTGGCTTTTTTGAACTTGAAATTGCCCTGACTGATGGTAATGAGGCTCTGGCCCGTACCGTGGCCGTTAATATGTTTGTATTTGGAGAGATGTTTTACCTTTTCAACTGCCGTTCCATGACCCATCCGGTCTGGACGCTGGGACTGTTCAGTAATCCACTGCTCTGGGCCGGTGTGGGTATCATGACTTTAATGCAGATGCTCTATACCTATCTGCCGGTTTTTAACACCATTTTTCAAAGCGCTCCAATGGGGCAGAGGCAATGGGGGCTTGTCTTGTTAAGCAGTCTGATCATCTTCGTTGTGGTTGAACTTGAAAAAAAAATCAGTCGCAAAAGTATTCAAATTAAACAATAGCCTGATTTAAAAGCTGCAAATATATTTTTTGATTTACAATACCTTCGCCACTAAGCAGCCTCTGATTTCCTCAATGAAGGCGGGTTGACTTGTCTTCGGCAGCTCCGAGCGAAGGGCAGGAAACAGCAGTGTGAACTTTGTTCCGTTTTCATCAGACGCAACAAAGATTTCTCCTTGGTGGTCGAGAACCGTATTTTTTACTATAGTCAAGCCAAGACCACTGCCGGACCTTCCCATCTTCTTCTTGCTGAAAAAGGGATCAAAGATTTTATTCAGGCAATCTTCAGGTATCCCTTTGCCGACGTCCAGCACTTCAAGCATCACATATTCGCCCGAGGACAGATTCTGTTCCGTGTACCCGTCTTTCGTATTGATATTCAGGAGCTGGCATTCCTCCCGGATTCCCCTGGAAATGGTTAAGAGGTCACTGACCACGGCAGAGGCGTTTTGGCCGGATTCTTTAATAATGGCAAGGCTTGCTTGCTCGGATTTTAGGGGACAGGGTGTCGTCCATAAGAAGTATTTCAGGATACGTGGCAATGCCTGCCAGGCTGTTGTTCAGATCATGGGCAACACTGCCCGCAAGATCTCCTAGGTTTTTTAGTTTTTTTAAGTGGTTAAGTTCTTTTTTAAGGACCTGCAATTTTTTTTGATCTGATATATCCCGTATGATGCCATGAAATGTATCCTGCCAGTAAACAAAGCAGCCCAAATTTGCAGAAGTCGGGTAATTTTACGCAAGAAATTCATGCATCTGGGGAAATTCAGAACTGTGTTATTTTTTTCGGAAGACGGCATTAATCCGGGCTTGTTTCAATTATTGATTTGTACATAAGTACATGGACAAATATAAATCCAGGTTAAGAAAACGAAATTGTAAATTCCTTACCGACGCTTGCCAATATATTATTCAACTCAGTTTTCAAAAATTCAAATCCTTTATAAGCAGATGTTGATAGCCAAAAGTACTTGATATGTTTCCATAAAATTTCAATCAGATTCAACTCCGGTGAATATTTGGGGATAAAGTATAGAAAAGGCCTCTTTCTTCCCATGTCCCAATTTGAGATTTAAAAATGGCGCTGTGATGTATTGGAGCATTATCCAGAACAACAATGGTTCTTTTGTTATGTAACGTGAAAACGCATCAAAGCAGGCGGTTACAATATCTGAAGTAACTGAGCAGTCAAAAACGCAAGGAAAGAAATCATTTTGCTTATTCAAGAATCCCAACACATTGATTCTTGAGGTTTTTCCACTCGGAAGCAAAAGCTGCTCATCCTCATCTTGCCAGGCATATGGAATCTCAGGCACGCCGGTAAAGCCAGATTCATCAAAATAATACAAGTCAATGATATTTGCCTGATCTTCATCTTTCAAGATTTCAATTTCCTTTTGCGCTTCCCTGAACTCGTTCTCATTGCGTTTGCTTTTGAGAGATTTCCGTCCTCGACACCAACGCAGTTTTTTTTTTATAATCCGTTTCAGGGTTTTTACGCTGACTTTTTTACCAAATTTTTCCTGTATTTCAGTAATGGCACTTTTAAGTTGTCTTGGATTTTTCTTCACAATATCAATAACTTCATCATGCATCTCACTATGGATCAGCGGCGTTCTTCCAGAACGTGGTTTATCAATTAAAGAGTCAAATTGATATTTTTCCCATCCATCAATCCACTTCGAAACTGTTTCCTGAGTGGTCAAACATATTTGTGAAATCTGACTGATACTATACCCAGAGTTGCTCAATCGGATTGCTTGAGCCCTGAGTTTAGTACGGTTTGACTCTTCATCCGAAAATTCAATAAGTGACAGCCATTTTAATGCCAACGGCTCAATTGGAGAAATAAATTTTTTACCCGTACGTCTCATCTGATATCCTTGCTATGCAAATTTAAAAAAACAATGATTTGTTGCAAAGCAAGATTATACAGGAATTATATTTGTCCACCTACTTAGTTAAGGGGTATTTGAACTTTCATCTAAAATAACTCAAAAACGCAACAGATAACAAGAAAATATTCTTTTGAAATTAAAGGTCTCTTCCGGCGTCACTCCTTTGGCGGGGGATGACAGAACAGTGACGCAGAACCCTGCAAGTTTTTCCTCTTTGTTGATTTATGTTAAATACAAATTTGGCGTAATGTATTTAAATTTAATTGAATATTTTTGTGAAAGTATGCCTGGCATGATTGTTGCTTTTTTATAATTTTAATATTTACAAAAAGGCAAAAAATTTAATTTTATAAAAAAGGAAGGGTCATGAGTACAACGCTTGATAGATTCAGCCATCAATTATCAGCTGTTTTCGGCCTGGTATTCGGATCTTCCCTGAATAGGGCCCATGCACAGAACAAACTGGCCCGCCATATTGTGGCTCTGAATGGAAAAACATCTCCCGCAGAAATTATAACTGAAGTGGCGGACTGCCTGAAAGGTATTCTTGGGTACAGGCTATTTGCCTTTGTGAATAAAAAGAATGCCGGAGTGGATGTCTGGCTGGATCCCAGAATGTATAAACGCTCCATAGAAGATATTATCATAAGAGATTTCCAGATTAAGGACGCCAAGGATCTCACCTATCTCAATACGCATAAAGACCGGGGGGCGTGCCTGGAAAAATTCAATCTGGATTCCCTGGTGCATTACGACCATAAAGAAGAAAATTGTTATTCACGGCTTTATATGATGCCCCGCAGGCCCATCTCCGCATTCCATGATGATGTTGTCCGCATTGTTCTCCAGGGCTGCAGCGCAGCCCTTTCAAGGCAGATTAAGATCGAGCAGCTCAAAGATGCCGCCACCATTGATCCTTTAACCGGCTGCTATAATCGCAGGGCTTTTGAGGCCCAGCTCATAGGCCATGCAGCCGCTGCCGACCGGCACAAAAAACCATTGTCTGTTGTCATGTTTGATCTGGATCATTTTAAATCTTTAAACGATACTTACGGCCACTTAGGCGGCGATGAGGTGTTAAAGCAAGTCAGCGGTCTGGTTCGCCGGAATATACGTACAGAGGATATTTTTGCCAGGTATGGCGGTGAAGAATTTATCGCCATCCTGTCGGAAACCGATAAAATCCATGCCATTGAACTTGCAGACAGACTCAGACAAAAGATTTCCGCATTGCGTATCCCGTTCAATAATCGTACCATACGCGTGACTGCCAGTTTTGGCGTGGCTCAGTTGGGGGGCGATGCCGATATCGTGAAACTGGTTGAAGATGCCGATTCCATGCTTTATAAAGCAAAATTCAACGGACGCAATACGGTTATGCCGGGACTGATAAAGGTGCATAGGGATGAGAATGCACAATCATCGATCCTGGCAAAAGTTCATTGACCCCGCCAAAAAGGCTGTTTTGGGATGGGCGCTACCAGGGGTTTTCTTTCCGCCATGTTTTTGGACTCTTGTACGCCTTCCCCTGTGACCACATACCTGATCTTCTGCGTCTGGCATCAGCTTCAGCTTTCCTGTAGGAAGCGGGATCAAGCGTTTTAGGTAATTTACCCCGGTAAACTTCGGCAAGGCCCTGGCGGACCATGGCCAGATTAATGTTCACGTCCTGGGAAAAAATTTCCGCCAGAATCCGGTTGTACCCGCCGGTACCGTATTGTTTCAAGCGGACTTTTTTTCCCTGAATGAGTCGTTCTAAAAACTTTTTTGCCTGTTGGGAATAGGGCTGCCCCTTCTTTTTTGACCCGCCGGTCTCCGGGGCGTCAATGGCCACCATGCGGATTCGAAATTCAAGATCCTCCCCCTGAACCTGAACCGTATCCCCGTCAAAAACTTTTATGACCGTAAAATTGGATTTATCTATGGTGGAACTGACGGATTCCGGTATTTGCGTCGCCGTTTTATCATAAGGAGAGCTGACATTGGAAAAGTGCCGGATGCCGTTTTCGTCGATCCAGCTGTAAACATCACACCTGGCCTGGGATACGCTTAAGGCCAAAAGGACGGTTACAAGAATTTGAATGGCTGGCCGCATGGATTTCTTTATGGTTTTTTTGTCAGGGTTAGGGCTCCCCACATTTTTTCTTCCCGTTCCCAGTCTATGGAAAATCCCATGGTGCTGTAATAATTTTTTAAGTCGTCCATTTCCCAGGCCCTCACCCCTGAAAGAATCAGGTATCCGCCGGGCACCAGAATTGAACAAATATCAGATGCGATCTGTTTAAGGGTGGGAATTCTTAAATTGGCCATAACAAGGGAGAGCCTTAAATCCCGGGGCGTCATGATGTCGTGGATGACGTTTATCCGGTTTTCAAGGCCGTTGGCTGCAACATTCCGGCAGGCTTCGCTGACGGCATTGGGGTCTGTTTCCCAAGCCGTGCACCGGGACATGCCTGCAAGGCAGGCGGCAATGGCAAGCACCCCTGAACCTGTGCCGATATCTCCTGCCTTACAGCCTTGAAGATGATCTGACGCCCCGGTTGAAAAAAAAAGTCTGTCCAGGGCGGCCAGGCAAAGCCGGGTGGTGGGGTGATGCCCGGTACCAAAGGAGATGCCGGCGACTATGCGGATATCTATATCATTTGGGCCTGCAACGCTTTCAATATCAGGGGGCAGAATAAAAAACCGGTCCGTGATCCGGACCGGTTTTGAAAAGCTTTCCATGACATAGGTGGACCCATACAAATCCTGGTAGTCCACATCCTGGCTCTGAACAAGGGATGTAAGCACTTTTTTTGCCTGGAATGGTGTCAGGGAAAATTCCCGGCTGATTTGACGGATATAAGCCCTGGCTGTCAGGCGTGCCGTGGCATCATTGAGAATACCCAGGGCTCGCTTCCGGTCAAAGAGGGTCATGTCCCTCTTTGACAAGCAGTTTTGTATACCATTGGGCAAAATCAAACATGCCCCTGATTTTCTCCTCGTCATTTATTATGCCAAGGCACATTTCAAGGGCACCCTGGGCATAGCTGTTGGAATAATCATCCGCATCAATGGCTGTGAGAAACTCACGGATCAGCTCCTGGGAGGTTCGTTTGGTTTTATCCTTGCGGATGTCAATGGGATCTTTGGGTTCCTGAAACGGGTCCCATTTGTCATAGCCTGTTTTGATTATCTGCCGCTGGCCTCGTTTTCCCATGGCATCGAAAATGGCTTTTTTTCTTTCTTCAATTTCTTCGCGGGAGAAGTGTGTCTCAGCCATCTTTTTTTACTCCAAGAAATTCATCGTTAAACAGGGTAACCATGGCCATGGATACGGGAATAAGCAGTTCATGCATCCGAATGTTGGTTGAATTAATATCTTTTACCAGTTCGGCAGACAAAAGCTGGAGCTGGGTGTATATTTTGTCCATGTTCAGGGTGGGATAGGCCTTACCCTGGACAAAATTGGTCCGGCCACAGATGTGGGAAGCGCCTGCCGTGGAGGTAGGAATCCCGTATACCCGACAGGTAATAGGGCGGTACTCGTACATCAGGCACAGATTGTTTTCCCCCAGAAGGGGACAGCGGACCCGTTCCTGGGACATTTTTCCAACAATTTCAATCTGATCAGCTCCTTCCCTGACTTTTTTGTATGCCTCTCGCTTCATTTTGACCAAAGCACGGTCTGTTTTATCGGCAATGGCAAGCAGATTGGCCTTTTCATTGCCTGAAAATTTTTCATTAAATTTGTGATTCAGATACAGCGCCTCAATCAGGGTCAGATCAAAAATGGCATAGCAGCAGTCCGAGCATTTTTCCCTGCAGAACACCTCTTTGGGAAACTCCTTTTTAACCCGGTCAAAGACCTGGTCAATCATGCTGACAATCGCTTCGTATTTTACAAAATGTTTATCTAAGTCCATGGGTATACCTTTACTTACCAATGCAAAAATTATTGAAAACAGCATCAAGGATGTCCAAAGATGCGGTATCTCCGGTAATTGTTCCCAGATCGTCAATACAATTCTTAACATCCAGCGCCAGGGTCTCTTCCTCCTGACCGTTTTCAAGCCCTTCCATCATCGTTGTCATATGCCCAAGGGCCTGAACCAGGGCGTTTTTATGCCTCAGATTGGGAATGACCGCATCATTTCCAATTTCCAGATTGCCGATGCAGGTCTCCAGAAGTTTTGTTCTCAGTGTATTTATGCCTTTTCCTGTGAGCGCGGAAACCTCGAGGGGGCAAGGGTCTGAATATTTTTCGGGCAGTTGGGGAATATCAAGTTTATCAGCCAGGTCCATTTTATTGATGGCAAAAAAGACCGGCTTATCTTCCGGAAGAATCTTTGATACGGTTTTTCCGGGAAAGGGTTTTCCGGGTTCAATCACATACAGGACAATATCCGCAGCATCTATCTGATCCCTGGCCTTTTCAATGCCGATGATCTCCACAAGATCATCTGTCTGGTGGATACCCGCCGTATCAACAATGACAAAGGGAATACCCTCAATAGTCAGGCTGTCTTCAATGGGGTCCCGGGTGGTACCGGGAATGGCCGTGACAATGGATTTTTCCTTTTCCAGAATCCGGTTCATGATGCTGGATTTTCCAACATTGGGCTCCCCGCAGATGGCCAGGCGTATGCCGGTTTTTAAAAAACAGGCATCCTTGTGTTGTTGGATAAGACTCCCAATGTTGTCTGCAACGGATTGAAGGGTGGTTTTGTCCTCAATGGTGTAGGAAAACGCGCCTGCGTCATCGGGAAAATCAATGGCAGCCTCAAGTCGGGCCAGAAACTGAGTCAAGACAGATATCATATCCCGGATATTTTGGCGCAGCACACCAAGGTTCTGGGAGGCGGCAAATTTAAGGGATGAGTCTGACCGCGCATTAATGATGTCTGCCACAGCTTCGGCCTGGGTCAGGTCAATACGGCCGTTTAAAAAGGCTCGCCGGGTAAATTCTCCGGGTTCTGCAGGGCGTGCCCCAAGACTGAACAGCAGATCTAATATACGCCGAAGAACAATGGTGCCGGAGTGGGCCTGGATCTCCACAACATCCTCAGCCGTATAGGAACGCGGGGCTTTCATGGGGATGACAAGCACTTCGTCAACCGTGGTATCTCCGTCGCATATAAAGCCGTGGCTTACCCTGTGGGAGATAAATTGCGGTGCCCTTTTTTCCCCATCGGCCGGTGTCTTTGAAAAAATTTTAGCAGCCAGATCAAAGGAGGTGGGTCCTGAAATCCGAATGACACCGATGCCACCGCTTCCAAACGGGGTGGCTATTGCGGCAATTGTATCAGTCATTTACTTTTTGAACCGCTTTTTTCCTCTGTAGGAGTTGCGTTTTTTTGGGAAAATAACCAGGCGTCTGTAGTAACCGTCACCCATGCTCTGGGTGCGGACCTGAGCATCTTCCTTTAGGGCAAGGTGGACAATACGGCGATCCTGGGCACTCATCTGGTTAATGGTGGCAGGCCGTCCGGTTTTTTTGGCCTTTTCCGCCATTTTTAAGGCCAGGTGCTTTAGATTTGCCTTCCGGGTTTCCATATAGCCTTCAATATCAACTTTAACCCTGACACGGGCTTCGCTCTGGCGGTTGATGATTTTATCCGCAAGAAACTGCATGGCGTCGAGGGTCTGTCCCTTACGCCCAATCAGAATGCCGGTATTGCCACCGCTGATTTGAAGAGTGAGTTTGTTCTCCTCGGTTATGCCTTCAACATGTGCATCTTCGGTGATCAGGTCTACCATTTTTTGTACTGTTTTAACACCTAGATCAATGGATGCCTGGGAGACCGGCTCAGGGGGCAGTTCCTCTTTGTCCGGCTTTTCAGGCCTGGGTGTCGGGCTGGCATCCCACCGGCCCGTATCTTCATCATCTTCAAGTAGCGGCTCATCATCTTCAAATAGCAGCTGATCATCTTCAAGTAGAGACTCAGTATCTTCAAGTAGCGGCTCGTTCTCCGGATTCTGAATTTCTTTATCAAGACTCTCAGGTGTCTCTTGCGGTTCTTTTTCTTTTAACGGCTTTGGTTTCGATGCCGGCTTTTGGGTTGCAGGGGGGGATTGTTTGGGTTTCGGTTTGGGATCGCTCTGGCCAAAGGCCTCATCCACAATGGAAAGAATGCCCTCTTTGTCTTCCTTTGATGGCTGTACCTTTTGGGTCGGAACCGTCACACGGATCCGGGCGTCTTTGCGGCCGACGATACCGAAAATACCGGTTGTTCCCGTTGAGATCACATTGTATTTTAATTCTTTTTTGGGGATGTTAAGCTGCCTGCATGCCGCCTCAACGGCTGATGTGACATTCTTTCCGGTAAATTCAAGAGGTTGGTTCATGCGTCCTCCTTAGGCTAAGATCTTTTGTGTGTAATACTGCTGGCCCATTGAAATGATATTGTTGACAAACATGTACAGAACCAGTCCTGCCGGAAAGTTGATAAACAGAACCGTCATGAATATGGGCATAAGCATCATCATTTTTGCCTGCATGGGATCTCCGGCCGTAGGTGTCATTTTCTGCTGGAGCAGGAATGATGCACCCATGAGAAGCGTCAGCACAGGAATACCGTAAGGGGCGTCCATGAAAGGGATGGAAAAATTAAAGTGAAACAGGCGGTCCGGACCGGACAGATCCTGAATCCATCCCACAAATGGTGCGTGGCGCAACTCAATGGCCATGTAGAGCATTCGGTACAGGGCAAAGAAAATGGGCATCTGTACCAGCAGCGGCAGGCACCCGGAAGCCGGGTTGACCTTGTATGTTTTGTACAATGCCATAATTTCCTGATTCATGCGTTGCTTGTCGTTTTTGTACTTTTCCCGGATTTGCATCATTAAAGGCTGTACTTTTTTCATCTCATTCATGGACTTGTAGCTTTTGGTGCCCAGGGGCCAGAAAATCAGTTTAATGAAGATGGTCAGAAGAATGATGGCCACCCCGTAATTGGGGAGAATGTCATGGATAAAGTTCATGGCAATGAGCAGCGGCGTGGCCAGGATATCAAAAAAACCGAAATTAACGGATTTTTTTAAAAAATTGTCATACTGGCTTAAAATTTTATGGCTTTTGGGGCCCATATACAGGGTAAAGGACAACTGGTTTTGTTTATCCGGATCCAATCTGGGCATTTGGGAAACCAGTCGGTTGGTTACAACGTCATTGGCAAAGGAGAGCTTCAGGGTGGCTGTCTCCGGGGTGTCCGGCATCACTGCCGTCAGGAAATAACGGGTGGTGTAACCGACCCAGCCCACAACACCCGAATACGTGTCCTTGTCTTCAATATCCTTGGGATCGATGGTGGTAAACTTGTTGTCAAGATAGGCTGCCGGCCCTTCAAATGCGAACCGGGAGCGTTGCTTGACCTCTTCATCGAAATAACCTGGAACACTGATGCTGATGGCGTCGTTGACCGGTATGTCCGAACCATTCTGAACAATGATGTTACAATGGATAAGGTAGGAGTCCGCCTTGAAGGTCAGCACTTTTTTTACGGTAATACCGTCCGGGTTTGTCCAGGAAAAGGTAATATTTTTTTCCCCTTGGTTCAGGGAAATATCCTTGCTGTCCGCATCGGATGAGAAAACAGCATCGGCCAGTCCCCTGATACTGCCCTGGGTGGTATTAATTGAAAAAATACCCCCGGTAAGATCGGCCAGTTCCTTGGTTACCAGTTGTTTTGCAGGAGAGCCCTCATCATTGGTTTCCCTGTAATCATTCAGGGTCAGGCTTGTTACCGCAGCTTTATGCTCACTGACGCCAATGGTGTAGTAGGGGGTGGACAACGTAATAGTACGAAAGTCCCGTAAGCCGACCTGGTTTCCAGGGACAGGTGCGGGTACTGCCTCCGGGGTGACGTTCGAAACCTTGGCCGAGTCGGGTACAGGCGAATCCATCGTCTGTAAAGGAGCTTCCTGGTTTTGATTATCAGGCTGGGGTGTAGGTGCGAAAAAAAACTGATAGCCGAAAAGGACTACAACTGACAGAGCCACAGCTAAGAATAATCGTTTTTGCTCATCCATCTTCTCTCCTAAAAACAAGGGGGGTTGTTTCAAAACTGTAAAGAAGAGGAAGCAGGTGACGCTTAACAGGTTGTTTTTAAAGCTATTTTAAGGAACCGGATCATAACCGCCAGGTCGGAACGGGTGGCAACGCAATATTCTTTTTATTGCTAAAATGCTGCCTTTTATACTGCCATATTTTTGAATCGCTTCCAGGGCATAGTGCGAACATGATGGCACATACCTGCAATGGTTGCCAAGGAGCGGCGATATAAAAATCTGATAAAACCTGATCAATATGGATAACATCGGCCTGCTCATTTATGTCGATGCAATTTTTTCAAAAAGTTTATTAAGCTTTTCATTAATCTGTTTATTGGACAGTGCTGTCAGACCTTTTCTTGCAATTATGCTGATGTCGTTTGTTCCGGATGCAAAATTTTTCCTGTGTCTGAAATATTCTCTTACAAGCCTTTTTATTCTGTTGCGCGCGACTGCATTCCCCACTTTTTTAGATACGGTAATTCCAATTCGATTGTTTTTTTCTGTTCCCTTGGAAACAGCAGCTATAAAATAACTGGTTCGTATCTTTCTGCCATGTTGTGAAAGCGTTAAAAATTCGGCCCGTTTCCGGAGCCGAGCATCTTTGGGTAAAGAAAAGTTACTCAATACACCCCTGAAAGATTTAAACTGTGGTCAGTCTTTTTCTTCCCTTGGCCCGCCTGGCATTAATGATGCGTTTGCCGCCCGGGGTGGACATTCTTTTCAGGAATCCGTGTTTTCTAGTTCTTTTCCGGTTGCTTGGCTGATAAGTGCGTTTCATAAAATTCTTGTTCCTTGTCCTGTCTTGTTATTAATTGTCAATATATCAGTTGCATAAACTGCAATAAACATGGAATACTAATCCATATATTCATTAATGTCAATCAAACAGACGTTGGTTTTTAAAAATCAAATAGAAAAATAAGGGCGGGCGGATGTTATTGAATCGTCCCTATGGCAGATCTTCTTCTTTTGAAGGATTAGGGGAAAGGGACTCAAATATATGGTATTCCTCAATATGATAATGGGGTTCCGGGTAAATGGAAATAGGTTTTGAAAATTTTGATTCCAGGGAAACCCGTAGATGGTTTTCACTGCCGTGGAAAAGTTGGGCAATTTCCGGATGTACTTTTACCGTAAACCTGTTGCCCATCATATCCTTGGCTTCGGCGGCCAGATCCCTGTAAATTTTGTAGCAGATGGATTTGCCCGACAGCAGGTAGCCGTTTCCATTACAGTAAAAACAGGGTTCACAAAGGGTCCGGGTCAGATTGCGGCGGGTGCGTTTGCGCGTCATCTGAACCAGACCAAGTTCCGTAAGGGGGAGAATATTTGTCTGGCTTTTATCTTTTTTCATGGCTTCGTGCATCTGGGCCATGACCTTGTCCTTGTGGGCGGTTTTACGCATGTCAATGAAGTCAATGATAATGATGCCGCCGATATTGCGCAGCCGGATCTGGTAGGCAATCTCCTTGACTGCTTCCAGGTTGGTTTTCAGGACGGTTTCATCAAAGTTGCGTTTGCCTACATACCGTCCGGTGTTCACGTCAATGGCCACGAGTGCTTCGGTCTGCTCAATGACAATATACCCGCCTGATTTGAGCCAGACTTTTTTTTTCAGTGCCCGGGTGATATCCCCTTCAATATTGTACGCGTCAAAAATGGATTCCTTTCCCTGGTAAAGTTCAACGGAAAGGTTGAGATCGGGCATCAGTTTTTTCAAAAAATTCTGGACGCGTTCATATTCCCTTTTTGAATCAATGATCAGTTTGTCCGCTTCATTGGCCAGAAGATCCCTGACAGCCCGGAATGTGGCATTAAGATCTTTGTAAACCAGGGCGGTGGCCGATATGGTTCGGCTTCTTTCCTGGATATCCTGCCAGGTATTGTTTAAAAATTCGATCTCGTTTGACAATGTGGCTTCATCAATGTCCTTGGCCTGGGTTCTGAAAATATAGCCGAAATTATTTTTACGCAGCCCTTTGAGCATTTCCCGCAGCCGGATTCGTTCTGTTTCATCCGTAATTCGCTTGGAAATGCCGATATGATCCACCGTGGGCATGAGCACCATATATCTGCCGGCCAGGGAAATATGAGTGGTGACCCGTGGGCCCTTGGACCCGATGGATGATTTTGCCACCTGGACCAGAATTTCCTGGCCTTCCACAAGAAGTCCCTGGATGGCGCACTCCGGTGCGGGTGCTTTCCAGGAGTCGGATTCTTCGTCTATCTCATCAACCACCAGTCCATCATCCGGTTCTTCGGCATCCGTGTCCTGTTCCAGCTGTCTGCACAGTTTAAGACTGGCGGAATCCAGTACATCATCCACATAAAGAAATGCAGCCTGGTCAAATCCGATATCCACAAACGCAGCCTGCATACCCGGCAGTACCCGCTGGACCCTGCCTTTGTAAATGTTTCCTGAAATACTTGTGTCATCCCTGCGTTCATTAAAAACTTCAACAATGGTCCCGTCTTCCAGCAGGGCGACCCGGGTTTCATGGGGAGCACAATTGACAACAAGCTCTTTGAGCATAACAAATCCTTATGGTCTACTTAAGTTAACCCTTCAATTTCTTTATTCTTGCATCCTGTACAACTGTATCATCAACATCAAACCCCCCGGCCAGAATTTCTGCAGGCCTCACGATGCGTTCATTATAGGATGTCAGCGTCATTTCAAGGCGGATAGGGGATATCAGCCGTACAGATGAAAGCGCTTTTCGCAAATTTGTCTTTCGAATTTTACCCTTTTTGCTGATATCTTCAACCATAAATTCAGACAGGGCCAGAAACCGGTCCAGGTCGGGCTGACCGATACAGGGGGCTTCAAACGAGATCTCATAGGTGTCCCGGTCCCGGGGTATGGGGGTTTGCGGTGATTTACGAAAAAGCGTGCAGTTTGTAATCTCAATGCCCCGGGGTAGTTGGGTGTTCAGACCGGAGATAATTCTGTGGGGCTTCAATCCTTTTTCAAGATAGATGTAAAGCGTTTCCTCCTCGCTTTCCATGCCTAAAGGCAGGGCGGTTGCAAAGGAGATACGCATGGACGGATTAAACCCCTTGGAGTATTTTACGGCAAAGCCTGTGCGCTTGACTGCCCGTTCGAAAATGGTCGCCATTTCCAGGTGGCCGAAAAATCTGGCGTCTTCCAGTTTGGAAAATTTCAATTCATATTTGATAAACGCATCGTCCGGCAGGCGGGCCGGTTGCGCGCCTATCCTTTTATCCGGGCTTTTATCTGAAAGCGCGTCCTGAGCCGCATTATTTTTTTGAACCACCGGGGCAATGGTTTTAAAGTTGCAAATGCCGCACCCGGTGCAGGCGTTCTCCCGGCAGTCCGGTGTCAGGGCGATCTGTTCGGCTTTTTTTAATTCGCTTTCCAGGAACGCTTTTTTAATGCCGGAATCAATGTGGTCCCAGGGCAGGGGTTCGCCAGGGGTTCTTTGGCGGGAGGTATAAAAGGCAGGATCAATGCCTGTGGCTTCAAAGGCCTGTTCCCACAGGCTGAAATTGAAACGGTCACTCCATCCGTCCAGGCGGCATCCCAGTTCAAATGCCTTGATCAGTAAGGGCGACAGGGCCCGGTCTCCCCTGGCCCAGACCCCTTCCAGAAGGCTCATTTTGGGGTCCTGCCATTTCAGATTGACCTTGGGATGCCGCAGATTGTCCTTCAGGTACTGCAGTTTTTCACGGGTTTGCTCCAGGGTCATCTGGGCATGGCGTTGGAATGGGGTGTGGGCTTTGGGTATAAAGCAGGTAACCGATACGTTGATCATCTGCTTTCCTTTGGTGTATTTGGAGGCCAGGCGCCGGGAAAGATCTGCAATCCCCTGGATATCATCCATCTGTTCAAAGGGAAGGCCTGTCATAAAGTACAGCTTGATGTTTTTCCAGCCCAGAGAGAGGGCGTTTTCAACGGTTTTTGCAATGCTCTCTTCGGTGAGGTTCTTGTTGATGATGTCTCGCAGGCGCTGGGTTCCGGCCTCGGGCGCAATGGTAAAACCGGTTTTACGGACACTTTTGATCAGTTCCATGAGCTGGGGTGTCAGTTTTTCCGCCCGGATGGACGGCAGGCTGATGGCATTGCACTGGCCCTGGCTCAGCAACAGAAGTTCTTCCATGAGTGTTGGCAGTTGCGAATAATCTCCGGTGCTCAAAGAGAGCAGGGAGATATCCGAGTAGCCCGTGTTTGCCAGAGATTTTTGGGTGATTTTAAGAAGATCTTCCAGGCTTCGTTCCCGAACAGGCCTGTAAATCATTCCCGCCTGGCAAAATCGGCAGCCCCTGGAACATCCCCGGGCGATTTCCAGGCGCAGACGGTCATGGACCGGTTTTCCAAAGGGCACAATCGGTGAAATGGGAAAATCTTCAACGGTCAGTTCCGTCAGGATAGCCCGCCTGATAAGAGAGTGGTCCTCATACAGCGGGGTCAGAACCTGGTGGCCTTCACCATCCCGGAAAACGGTAAAAAAGGATGGTACATATACGCCCTCAATCCGGGAAAGTATCCTGAGCAATGTCTTTTTTTTGCCGTCGCCCTGTTTTTTGAACGCAATCACGGCATCTGCCACCCGGGTAATAACCTGTTCTCCGTCCCCGATGACAAAGGCATCGAAAAAATCAGCCAAGGGTTCGGGATTAAAGGCGCAGGGGCCGCCGGCAATGATCAGGGGAAAGGTATCATCCCGCTGATCCGCGTAAAAGGGGATACCGGACAGATCAAACAGGGTCAGAATATTGGTGAAATTGAGTTCATATAAAAGACTGACGCCGATGATATCAAATTGATCCAGGGGGGTTCGGGTCTCCATGGAAAGGCAGGGCACCTTTTTTTCCCGCATGAGGGCTTCCATGTCCGGGGCCGGGGCAAAGAATCGTTCTGCTGCAATATCTTCCCGGTTGTTCAGAATGGAATAAAGAATTTGAAGTCCAAAGTGGGATGTGCCGATTTCATACAGGTCCGGAAAGGCCAGGGCAAAGGTTAGATCAACCTGGGACAGGTCTTTTTTCACTGTGTTGATTTCATTGCCGGAATACCGGGTCGGGGTCTGGACCCGGTTAAGGATGTATTGATAATTTTTCTCATGCATGATAGTGAATTTCTTTATATTCTAAACCTTTACTTTACCTGTTTAAAAATCAGTAACTATATATTTTTAAAACGGAAATTGCAATGAAAAGAACCAAGATAAAGGCTGTACTGGATATGGCCGCCTCACCGGGTGAGGTTTTTGTACAGGGATGGGTCCGGACCAAAAGGGACGCAAAAGATTTTAGTTTTATTGAACTCAATGACGGTTCCTGTCTGGCCAATATCCAGGTGATTGCCGGAAAGGGCCTGCCTAAATACGGTCAGGTGGAAAAACTGACCACAGGTTCTGCGGCCGGGGTAACCGGGCAGCTGGCGGCATCGCCCGGCAAGGGCCAGAAATGGGAAATCCAGGCCACGACCGTGGATGTAATCAGCATTGCGCCGGAAACTTATCCGTTGCAGAAAAAGCGGCATACCGACGAGTTTTTGCGCAGCATTGCCCACCTTCGGCCCCGGACCAACAAATACGGTGCCGCTTTCAGGATCAGATCCCGGATGGCCCAGGCCATTCATACCTTTTATCTGGACAAGGGATTTCATTATCTTCACTCCCCGTTGATCACAGGCTCTGACTGCGAGGGTGCAGGAGAAATGTTCCGGGTCACCGCCCTTGATCCGGCTGATGTTCAAAAACAGGGGAAAATGGATTTTTCCAGGGATTTTTTCGGCCAGGAGGCCAATCTCACCGTATCCGGACAGCTCTCTGCCGAAATGTTTGCCCTTGCCCTGGGTGATGTCTATACATTTAGCCCAACCTTCAGGGCGGAAAATTCCAATACCCGGCGCCATGCCGCAGAATTCTGGATGCTGGAACCGGAAATGGCCTTTTGTGATCTTGAGGGCGATATGGACCATGCCGAAGAACTGGTTAAATATTTGGTCAGCTATGCCATGGAACACTGCAAAGAGGATCTGGACCTGTTCATGCGTTTTGTGGACAAAACCCTGGGCCAGCAGCTGGAAACACTCATCAGTAAGCCCTTTGCCCGGCTCTCTTACACTGACGCCGTGGAGATTTTGAAAAAATGCGGCAAAACATTTGAATATCCGGTTGAGTACGGCATTGACCTGCAGTCTGAACACGAGCGGTTTCTGGCTGAAGAACATTTTAAGAGACCGGTATTTCTTACTGATTATCCAAGACAGATCAAACCCTTTTACATGCGCATGAACGATGACGGCCAAACCGTAGCTGCCATGGATCTTCTGGTTCCGGGCATCGGCGAACTCATCGGGGGCAGTCAGCGCGAGGAGCGCTTAAACGTGTTGGATGCCCGGATGGATGAGATTGGTCTTGATAAAGATCCCTACTGGTGGTACCTGGATTCCCGCAGGTTCGGCACCGTGCCCCACGCAGGCTTTGGCATGGGGTTTGAGCGGTTTTTAATGATGATTACCGGAATTTCCAATATCCGGGATGTGATTGCATTTCCCAGAACCCCGGGTTCCATTGATTTTTAGGCCATGCCGGAATACTGAAAATAAAAAGGAGGATAGGAACGGGGATGAAATAACTTGGACATTTCATTGAGCCACACCGTTGGATAACGATACCGTCTAATTTTTTCATTTGCGCAATAAGCATTATTTTTGTAGCTACTAAATTTGTTGAAAATGAATGATTGGTGATGCGATCGCTTTAATTGATAAGAGGCCGGGATTAGATTAGAATTTCAACCCCAACCTCCCATTTTGTGATGTGGTTTTGAAAAGGAAAGTTTATTCAAAGGACTTCTTTTTGTTTATGGATTTGATATTCATGGATACATCTCTCCATCTCTCCTTTTCCACACGATCTGCGCTTTTGTTTTTTCGGGCGCAGATATATTCCAGCTCTCGTTTCATTTTAAGGTAGTTTTCCAGTCTGGCTTCGGTCAACTCTCCTTCCTGGACAGCTTGGAGAACCCGGCAGCCGGGTTCATGGGCGTGGGTGCAGTCTGAAAAACGGCATCCGGCCGCGAACTCTTCTATTTCCGGGAAGGTAGATTCAACCCCCTGGTCAATATCCCAGAAACTGATTTCACGGATGCCCGGATTGTCAATGATCATTCCGCCCTGGGGCATCATGATCAGATCCCGGGATGTGGTGGTGTGCGTTCCTTTTCCGACACTGGCGCTAACCTCGCCGGTGGCCTGGACGTTTTCACCGCACAGCCGGTTGATCAGGGTTGATTTGCCTGTGCCGGAAGATCCCACCATAACGCTCGTCCGGCCATGCGCCAGATAGGGCGTCAACTCGGAAAGTCCTGAATCATTGAACGCAGATACCAGATGTACGGGCACGCCGAATGCGATAGATTCCGCTTCGTTTACAAAATGTTCGGGATCCTGGTGAAGATCTCCCTTTGTCAGGATAATTACCGGGGTCAGTTCGCAATTATAAACCAGGGTCAGGTAGCGCTCCAGGCGGCGCAGGTTAAAATCGCGATCAAGGCCGGTAACTATGAATACGCTGTCAAGATTGGCCGCGATTGTCTGTTCCCGGTACTCGCCTGTTTTTCGGCTATGCATGCCTGCAGCGCCTCGGGTCAGTGCATTTTTTCGCGACAATATCCCTTCTATAGCGGTTTGTCTGACCAACACCCAGTCGCCGACCACCGGGTATGTGCTGCTGTTCTCCTGTTGAAGTTTGCCGGCCGGGGTTGCCAGGATCTCTTTTTTACCGTCATTGATAAAAAAATATCTTTTCCTGACCCCGGTTACCCGGGCCGGAAAAAAAGAATTTTTGTCAAACCTTTTCAGCTGTGTCTGGAAATGGGATGACCAGCCCAAATGGGAGAGATATTTAAAATTATTGTCTTGTTGTAATGAATTTTTGTTGCTCATTGTTATATCCTGCCTGTCTTCGATTTTGGTTTACAGGGCTACCGCACAGACCAGCCCCTGGCTGCAATTACTGCGATATAATTTAAATTAAGTGTCGCTGCCGACAGAAAAGAAAATGAGAACAGCAGAGATTCAATTTTGAATTCTGCAGAGGAAAAAGGGGTAAGTTAAAAATTTTTAACTTAAAATAGGACAGTTTGGGTTCTAATATAACATGGATCAAACAACCGCCCTCATCCTTGTCTCCTTGTCGGCAGCTTTTGATACAATATCAAATGATTTCATTGACATAAAACCTCCTTGATGCTGGTGCAAATGCTTCCTTCTTACAGGATCGGCACTTATTCTGTCAAGATATATTAGCTGTCAGGTTTTAGTTGATTGACTCAATTTTACTTGGAAATAAAACTTTCTCAACTTTGGAGAACTCTTGTCCACCTTTTTTTACAAGACTACGCTAAAAACTGTCCGAAGCATTGTAATTTAAAAATTCACGATTTATAAAGCAGCCTTGTTCCGGAAAGGAGAGATGAAATGACAAACAGCATATTTATTATCCCTAAACCCTATAATGAACCTGTCAAGATGTATGCGCCGGGCAGTCCGGAACGTGGGGCATTGTCCGCAGCGCTTGGCCGCCAGATGGCAGACCAGGTGGAAATTCCGGTGATTATCAACGGCGAAGAGATTAAAACCGGTGATGTCCGTGATGTGGTTTGCCCCCATGACCACAGTCATGTGTTGGGTAAAGTACATATGGCAGCCATAGCCGATAACCTGCCCACCTCACCGGCGATGATGGGGAACACCGTTGTGTGGAAGCCTTCCACCACGGCTGTTTTGTCCAACTACTATGTGATGCAGATCCTTAAGGAAGCCGGACTTCCCGGCGGCGTTATCAACTTTATTCCGGGCCGCGGTTCCCAGATCGGTGATATCCTGTTCACCCACCAGGATTTTGCCGGCATGCACTTTACCGGCTCCACCGCTCTCTTCCAGAATCTTTGAAAAAAAGCGGCCGAAAATATTGAAACCTATGTTTCCTATCCCAAAATCGTGGGTGAAACCGGTGGTAAGGGTTATATCTTTGCCCATACCAGTGCGGATAAGGTGGGCCCTGTGACTGATTTCACAAACTTTGTGAATGCCGTGATTGACGAAAAATCCTTCGATAAAATTGACGGTTACATTTCACGGGCACAGGAATCGTTGGATGCTGAAGTAATCATCGGCGGTCAGCGGGACAAGTCCAAGGGCTATTTTGTTCATCCCACGGTGATTCTGGCAAAAATACCGGACTATGAATCCATGGCCGAAGAGATATTCGGGCCGGTACTTACTGTGTATCTCTATGCGGATAATGACTTTGACGCCACCCTGGAGATCCTGAACAATACAAGTCTATATGCCCTGACCGGTGCTGTTTTTGCCAGGGATCGCTCAGTGATCAATATCCTGATGAACCGCTTGACCCACACCGCCGGCAATTTTTACATTAATGATAAACCCACAGGCGCCGTGGTCGGCCAGCAGCCCTTTGGCGGGGCCCGCAAAAGCGGTACCAACGATAAAGCCGGGTCCTATCTGAACCTGATCCGCTGGACATCACCCCGGACCATCAAGGAGACCCTGGTACCCCCCAAAAATTACGATTATCCGTTCATGGGATAATCATGGGATAACAAGGATCTGACAAAAATCATTTGTTTTTGGCTATTACCCAAATGGCATGCACAATACCCGGAATATAGCCAAGAAGGGTTAGAAGAATATTCAACCAGAAGTGCATTCCAATGCCGACCTGGAAAAACACACCCACCGGTGGAAGAATAACGGCCATAATGATTTTCAAAAGTTCCATGTTATTATCCTTATTTTAATTTTATTAATTTCTGTTTGACTATACCACATTTCACTCAAGAGAAAATATCAAAATTTAAAATACTTTTGGACATCTTTCTTTTTTTCCCTTATGATTTCAGCTTGTTTTGTCTAAACCATACTTAAAAAGAATGGTTATAATTTTCCGCGCAAAGGTTGCGGAAAACCAACATAACAGTCGGAACAACCACCGGCTGGAAGGAAAAGAGTTATGAGCGAAGCGATTAAATCAGGGGATACCATTGCTGTGGATTATACAGGAAAATTTGAAAACGGGGATGTGTTCGACTCTTCCGAAGGCAGGCAGCCGCTGACCTTCACCGTTGATACAGGCATGCTGATCAAAGGCTTTGACCAAGCCGTCATCGGTATGAAAAAAGGGGAATCAAAAACCGTAACCATTCCGCCTGAAATGGGATACGGCCCAAGAGACGAGGAGGCCATGGTGGAGATCCCAAGGGCCCAGTTCCCACAGGATATGGCGCTGACAGAAGGGCTTGAGCTTCAGCTTCAGAATCCTGCAGGCCAACCGGTTCCTGCGCGCATAGCAAGTATAAACGAAACAAATGTCACCATGGACGTAAATCATTTTCTGGCCGGAAAAACCCTTGTTTTTGATATCACCATTGCTGAAACCGGACTGGAGCCCCCGGCCGGCAGCTGTGGAACCAAAAGCGGGGGCTGCGATTCGGGGTGCTGCGGATCCTGTAAGTGTAATTAATATTAAGATTTAATCCTGGAGCATCGCAATGGTCAATAAAAGTCTCATTTTGACAGTTGATGACAAACCTCAGAATCTTCAGTTCCTTGGGAAGCTGCTTTCCAATAACGGATATGAAGTTGCCATGGCCCAGAGCGGGGCCCAGGCACTGACGTTTTTAAAATCAGAATTGCCGGATCTGATCCTTTTAGATGTCATGATGCCCGAGATGGATGGGTATGAGGTTTGTGAAAAATTGAAGGCCGAATTTCCCACCCGTAATATTCCGGTGATTTTTTTAACGGCCAAGTCTGATGCCCAGGATATTGTAAAAGGGTTTGATGTGGGCGGGGTGGATTATGTAACAAAACCCTTTCATTCGGCTGAACTTCTGGCCCGCATTAAAACCCATATCGAACTTAAAACCCTGCGCGGCCTTTTGCCCATGTGTTCACACTGCAAAAAAATCCGGGATGATAAGGGATTTTGGAATGATGTGGACAGTTATTTTGAGACCCACTCCCATGTGACCTTTACCCACGGTATCTGTCCGGTATGCATGGACAAGCTGTATAAGGGGTATGACTGGTATAAAAAAAGAAAACAGCCTGATGCCGATGAATAAGAGGACCGTTTTGGCGGCGTGTCTGTTGCACCTCCTACCATAACAATTTTCATTCGCTTGCAAAATAGTTATAATTCAGTTATTTAACTGTTTTTTTGCGGGTTTGATTGCTTTTTTCCAAGATTGCGTTATGTTAATATCGTTTATTTAAGATCACGGAGAAAAAGGGCTGGTTTTGTAACATGGCCGTTGAATATTTACCCTTTTGGATCAAGAGGACTGAGCATGTCATATGAATTTGATTTCAAGGCGGCCCAGGCCTATGATGCCTTTTTTGAAAAAGGCGGGGCCAGGCACCGCCTTGACCTTGAAATCAAACTGATCAGCTCCCTGATTAGCCCCATTCCGGGTAAGCGCCTGTTGGACATTGGGTGCGGCACGGGGTTAAGTCTTGAACCTTTTGTGGATCTGGGCATGAATCTGACCGGTGTTGACCCTTCCGCGTATATGCTGGACAAGGCTGCTGAGCGGCTCGGACATCGCGTTGACCTGCACCGTGGTACGGCCGAGGATCTGCCCTTTGACGATAATTCTTTTGATACGGCATTGCTATTTTTCAGTCTTGAATTTTCAAACCGGCCGGCCAAGGCCATTGAAGAGGCCTGCCGGGTGGCCCGGGAACAGGTGGTCATCGGTGTCCATAACCGGTATGCCCCCCAGAATATGGCCCGGCGGCTGAAAGGTTTCTTTTTTCCGGATATGTACAGTCATGCCCATTTTTTTAGTGTGTGGGAGTTGAAAATCATGATGAACTCAATATTGGGAAAAGTACCGGTAAAATGGCGGACAACCGTACAATTCCCATTTCTGTCCGGAAGTCTGATCTCCAAACTGGAGAGTCTTCGCTTTATCCAGTGGTCTTACTGGGGCAGTTTTATTGGTATGCGCATCAAACCTGTGCCTAAGTTTCGCACCCGCCCCCTGGTCCTGAAAACCAGGAATCATAAAATCAATGAGCCGGCCGCAGGCCTGGCGTTAGGATTCAGAATAAAAGAATGATACGTGCCCGTCTTTATGAACCCCTGTCTGATGGTGCGGTGAAATGTCTGGCCTGCAATCATTATTGCACTATTGCGCCGGGACATACCGGCGTTTGTGGTGTCCGCGAGAACCGGGATGGCCAGCTCTTTTCCCTGGTGTATGACCGGGTGATTGCAGCCGCCGTGGACCCCATTGAAAAAAAACCCATTTTTCATTTCAAACCCGGCTCGCTCTCCTTTTCCATTGCCGCGCCCGGATGCAATTTTAAGTGCCGGTTCTGCCAGAATGCCGATATCTCCCAGGTCCGTGGCCGGGGTGCAGACCCTTTTACAGGCCGCCTTGCCGGCAAGGCAATGACGCCGGAAGCGATTGTCGCAAAGGCTGTGGAACAAGGATGCCAAAGTATCTCCTACACCTATACCGAACCCACGGTTTTTTTTGAGCTGGTCCTGGATACGGCAATGCTGGCCAAGGATGCAGGGCTGGCCAATATCCTTGTTACCAACGGATTTATGAGTCCTAAACTGCTGCAGGCCTCCGCCGCAGTGATTGATGTGGCCAATGTGGATCTTAAATCTTTTTCTGACGGGTTTTACACCCGGTATTGCAACGGCCGGCTGGAACCGGTTAAACAGACGCTGAAAACCATGGTGGATTTAGGCATCATGGTGGAGGTCACCACCCTGCTGATCCCGGGACTTAATGACGATCCCAACGAACTTCGACAGATGGCTTCCTTCATTGCCGGGGAATTGGGGCCTTCGACCCCCTGGCATCTATCCCGGTTTCATCCGGCATTTCAGTTGACCCAGACGGGGCCGACACCTGTGGAGACCCTTGAAAAAGCCTGCGATATCGGACTTTCAGCCGGACTGTTTCATGTGTACACCGGCAATGTGCCCGGTGCCAGGGAAAACACCTGCTGTTCAACTTGTGGCCGGATTGTTGTCAAACGATTTGGCTATTCAGTGGAAAATTTTCTAACCCAGACCAATAAATGTCCCGGGTGCGGGTCGCCTGTGTTCGGGATCTATTAAAACTCGATGGTCGAGTGAGAAGATATTTTTCATGCGTTCAGTTTTCGACATCCTGGGCACCATCCAGGCGAGTAATCCCGTCTCCTCCATCCTTGAAACGCTTTGGACCGCAGGCTTTCAAGCCTTTCTGGCCGGAGGGGCCGTCCGGGACGCCCTTTTGGGCATAGTGCCCGGGGATGTGGATATTCTGACCAATGCCCTGCCCCAAGACCTGGCCAGGCTGTTTGCCGACCAGGATTCTAAATATGTGGGAAAATCCTTTGCCGTCACCCTGGTCAACAAGGTGGAGGTAGCGACCTGCAGACCCGCAGACAGCAAAGCTATGGATGCCGGGCATACCTTTCCGACCAGCGACCTTGGCCGCCGGGATCTCACCATCAACAGCATGGCCTGGGACCCCGAAACCCGGACCCTGGCAGACCCCTTTGACGGACAAAAGGACATTGAGAACAGGACGATCCGGTTCACCCGGGATCCGTTTGATCGGATCGAAGAAGACCCCGTGCGCATGGTCAGGGCCTGCCGGTTTGCTGCCCGTTTCGGGTTTAAAATTGAGCCGGACGCCTTTAATGCCATCCGTGCCCATGTCCATAAAATTACTGCCCAATGGAACGCAGACCGGATTCAAAGGGAAATTGTCAAGGCAATGGGTATGGACAAACCTTCGGGGTTTTTTAATCTACTTCATGATACAGGTCTTCTTGCGCACATTTTGCCGAGCCTTGACCGGTGCTATGGTCTGGACGGCGGTCCCCACCACGCCGAAACCGTATTTGAGCATAACCTTCTGGTGGGAGATGCCCTGCCGGCATCCAGGCCCATACTGAGGCTGGCAGGTTTTCTTCATGACACAGGGAAAATGGATGCGCTGGAAATCAAGGAGGGCCGGAACACTTTCCCGGGACATCAGAAGTGTACCCGGGCCATGATGGCCGACCTTGAGCGTCTCCGATTTTCCAAAAAGGAGATAGACTATATCTACGCCCTGGTTCGGGGACACATGCGTCCTTTGAAAGCAGATACTTCCCCGAAAGCGGTACGCAGGCTTCTGGCCATGCTGGATGACCTAAACTTGTCCTACCAGGATTTTTTACGCATGCGGATTGCCGACAAAAAAGGCAATCTGAATCCCGTCAAAAAGCCATATTCTCTCGGGGACATCCGCCTGCGTCTGGGCAAAATACTGGACGCCATTAATGCACAGACGCCATTTAATATGAATGACCTTGACATTTCAGGCCGGGACATCCAGGACATTCTGGGCCTCTCCCAGGGGCCGGCCATTGGAAAGGTTAAAGCTTTTTTATTTGAGCAGGTGCTGGATGACCCGGCCCTTAATCAGAAACAGACCCTGGAAGATCTGGTCCGGCAGATGGCCCGAAACCACTTTACAGATTCGGACGGCAAGGCTATAAATTAGACCCGGCAGCGCATGGTGCAAATACTTATACGATAGGGGATAGATTATGGGGGAGATTGTTCTTATCAGCATTACGGGCAAGGATCAAAAAGGTCTTACGGCGCGAATTTCAACCATCCTTGCCCAATATCAGGTGAGCATTCTGGATATTGGACAGGCTGTAATTCATGAACATATCTCCCTTGGCATGCTGGTGGATATTCCATATTCCCAGGATTTTTCCCTGATGTTCAAGGATCTGATTTTTGAAGGGCATAAGATGGGACTGGCCGTAGATGTTGTGCCCGTGGATTCTAATGATTACGAAACCTGGGTCCAGACCCAGGGCAAGGAGCGCAGGATTATTACGGTTATGGGCCGGGCCATTACCACTGCCCAGATTTCAGCTGTTTCCTCGGTGATTACCGATCATGATCTAAACATTGATTCCATTACCCGTATGTCCGGCCGCAGATCCCTGAAAAGGCCTTTGGAACCTCCTATGGCCTGTATCCAGTTCGCCGTGTCCGGTACACCCAGAAGCATACCGGATATGAAGGGCAGGTTCATTCACATCTCCCAGGACCTGGGTATTGATATCTCCTTTCATGATGACAATATATACCGAAAGAACCGCAAGCTTGTTGTGTTTGATATGGATTCCACATTGATCCAGGCCGAGGTGATTGATGAACTGGCAAAACTGGCCGGTGTCGGGGATCAGGTGGCCAAAATCACGGAGTCTGCCATGCGCGGGGAGATTGATTTCAAGGAAAGTTTCAGACGTCGTGTGGCCCTGCTCAAAGGATTAAAGGAAGAGAAGATCAAGAACCTTGCCCGGACCCTTCCCCTAACCGACGGGGCCGATCTTGTTACCCGGACCCTGAAGGGGTTGGGCTACAAGCTTGCCATTCTTTCCGGCGGTTTTACCTTTGTGGGCAATTATCTTAAAGAAACCCTGGGGTTTGATTATGTATTTGCCAATACCCTTGAAATAGAGAACGGCGAAGTCACAGGCCGGGTTTCCGGAGACATTGTGGATGGGCAGAAAAAGGCAGACCTTTTGCGCGAACTTGCAAAAAAAGAAAATCTGTCCATCCAGCAGACCATTGCCGTGGGTGACGGGGCTAATGACCTGCCCATGATTTCCATTGCCGGCCTTGGTGTGGCCTTTAACGCCAAGCCCATTGTCCGGGAAAAAGCGGCCAATGCCATTTCCACCATGGGCCTGGATGGACTCTTGTTTCTGCTGGGCATCCATGAACGCGAAATCCCTGATCCGAACAGCACCAGTTGAAAAATCACATCTTTTATTGTTTGTTGTGTCCGTCAGAACATGGGGGGTCTATAAAAGTGGGCTCCACACAATAAAGCATTTTTCTGTGAACTTATGGGTTATTACCCACAATGCTTTTGTTATTGAATGCTTTGAAAAAGGCCTGGGCAACAGTAGATATCATTGTGCTTACTCGCTGTGAAAAAATATCCGAACAGCGTACTTTATTGCCTAAAAATCAATTACTTACAGTGCTGATTCTATCTCACTTATCAGTTCCCCGCAAAATGGGCATATTTTCATTTGATTCTCTTCTATCGTCCCGTCAAAAAAAAACCAGTCCCCGCCACATTCTGATTCGTAATGATTTTCATTGGCATCAACAATTTTCCACTCGCATTTTTCCATATTTCCATCCTGTATGTTGTATGTTATAGAAGTTAAAATCCAACTTTACAGAAAAAGGAGATAACCAAAGGCGAAAGAGAATTCTCCACTCATTAAGTTACTATTTATTTGATTATACTTAATTAATGGATTTTTATAAAAAAGTCTGGGTAAGTTACTCAGATCTTTCAAGCTTTGTTGTGGGCTATGTCTGGCAGTTGATATGTCAGGTCGGCCCATGGCTGTTATAAAAAAGGAAGTTCCCAAACAATTCCCCGTCCGGGAACTTTTTTAACAGGTCATACCGCTGACTATAGCGCGGTTACATTTACTGCAGAAGGACCTTTCTGACCTTGTTCAATATTGAATGAAACACGCTCCCCTTCTTTCAGGGATTTAAAACCTGGTTTATTGATAGCAGAGTGATGCACGAAGACATCTTTCCCTCCATCATCTTGTTCGATAAATCCAAAACCTTTTGAGTCATTAAACCATTTCACTGTACCTGTAGCCATATTGGCGATCTCCTGTAATGGAAATAAAAAAATAAGTTTCAAGCCATTTTAATCCTGTTGGAAAAGTTGCATCTTAAATACTTGTGCCAGCTTGAAACAGAGATATCATAGCTATAAATGGGGATAGAGGTGAAAGTCAAGTGTTAAATGGTAATTTAAGTTAAAGAACTAAATATAACATTTCCTTTAACGAGCCGTTCAAATACTATGTGTAGGGGGTCGGATCTGGGATACCGGCTTCTCTAAATCCTTTTTTACGGTGCAGGCAAGCGTCGCATCTGCCGCAGGAACGGCCTTGGTCGTCCGGATCATAACAGGAGATGGTCAGGCTGTAGTCTACGCCTAACCTGTGTCCAGTGGTGATTATTTCAGATTTTGACATTTGGATCAAAGGGGTTTCAATGGTCAAAACCGTCTGTTTTGTTACCCCGGTTTTTGTGGCCAGATTGGCCATGGTCTGGAAGGCTTCAATGAACTTTGGCCTGCAGTCCGGGTATCCTGAATAATCCACGGCTGTGACACCGATGAAAATGGCTTCGGCTTTAAGTACCTCGGCCCAGGCCATGGCATAGGATAAAAAGATGGTGTTTCTGGCCGGTACATAGGTGACGGGAATCCGGGTTTGATCAATCTGCGCCACGTTGTCGTGTTTGGGCACGGCAATGTCATCCGTGAGCGCAGAACCCCCGAACTGGCGCAGGTCAATGTCCATAATTTTATGATCAATGGTTCCCAAATGGCAAGCCACTTTCTTTGCACATTCCAACTCCACGCTGTGGCGCTGGCCATATCTGAAACTTAAACTGTAAATATCGTACCCCATGTCCCTGGCAATGGCCATGGCAGTGGTAGAGTCAATACCTCCGGATGAAAGAACAACGGCTTTTTTGGTCATGGTTTATACTCCTCTTAAATCCGGATCCCAGATGATTTTGTGTTGTTGAAGAGACAGTCTTGCGCCCAGCCTCTCTTTAAGTATCCATGCAGCCAGGTCCGAAAGCTCAATCGCTTCGAAAACCGGACAGATGTGTACCTTCTCTCTGGGATGATTCACAAGGTGTGTCTTAATGAAGGATGCGGCATATTCATAGTCCTGTCTTGATCCCACCACGAATTTAATTTCATCCCGGGCTGTCATGTGATTCAAGTTGTCTAAAAGAAATGATCCGGCTTCACCGGATGAGGGGCATTTGACATCCATGATGCGAATACAGGCCCGATCCACAGATGCAATGCTTAAACTCCCATTGGTTTCCAGCAGCACCTGAAATCCTTTTTCCAGAAGTGCGGATATCAATGCGGGGGTCTGGGTCTGAATCAACGGCTCGCCGCCGGTAATTTCAACCATGGGGCATTCAAAGGCCGCCACCCGGCCCACGATCTGATCTATGGTCATGGAAACAGGTTGTACTGCGGCATAGGTGGTGTCGCACCAGGAACAGGAGAGGTTGCACCCGGACAGCCGGACGAAGACGCAGGCAAGGCCCGCACGGGTAGATTCCCCCTGCAGACTGTAAAAAATCTCGCAGATCTCCAAAGACACTTATATCTCCTGGTAGGATGATCCGCAGCTCGGACTTTCGAATACCATGATTTTTTGGATCTTGATGAATTCGGTGTTTAGACGCCTGGACAATTCCGAGTAGAGAAATTTGGCCAGGTTCTCAGCCGTGGGATTGATTGATCCAAATTCGGCAATCTCATTAAGATTGGTGTGATCCAGTCTGCTTAAAACATCCTTGAGCACACTTTTAACATCCCTGAAATCTATGCCCATGCCCAGCTGGTTGAGTTTGGTGCATCGGATGTGTGCTTCAACAACCCAGTTATGGCCGTGCAGATTTGAGCAGTTGCCGTCATAGCCCCTCAGGGAATGAGCTGCTGCAAAATGGTCTTGGACACAAATTTCATATACGCCTGGCATAAATAAGGTACTCCCTTGTTAATAACGGCCATGGGCCGACCTGGTCATTAACACCCAGGCTTAACTCACAGCAAAACATGAAAGTAACTTAACAACTTATTGGGACTTTCATATAAAATAGCCTGGTGCTTTGAAAAATCTATCATAAATTTGGGTCTGAATCAAAAATGTCAAGGTGGTTAAATTTTTACTTTTCAAATTCATGCATGGATTTCATAATTGGGGTGTGAATCTCAAAATATGAAAAGGGCAGAGGAGAAAATAAGACCATGGTCGATGTTATCCGCGCGTATCTTGAACAGCAGAAATATCTGATCATTGACGGGGGGCTCGGCACGGAGCTTGAGCGCCGGGGGTGTAATCTTGATGATCCGCTATGGTCGGCTCGGCTTCTGGCAGACAATCCTGACATGATTGCAGCAGTTCATAGCGACTATCTTCATGCCGGTGCGGACTGTCTGATTACGGCAAGTTACCAGGCCACATTCCAGGGTCTGGCGCGCCGGGGGTACACCCCGGAACAGGTCAAAAATCTTATCCGGTCTGCCGTGACGCTGGCAAAAAACATCGTGGATGCTTTCTGGGCTGATCCCGTCAACCGGGTCAATCGGCTTAAACCCCTGGTGGCTGCGTCTGTGGGGCCCTATGGAGCCTTTCTGGCGGACAGGTCAGAATACACGGGCAAGTACAGCATAAGTGAAGATGAACTGGTTGATTTTCACAAAGAGAGATTGAAAATACTGGTTTCAGCCGGGCCCGATCTTCTGGCCTGCGAAACCCTGCCTTGTTTTGCCGAAGCCAGAGCCCTTGTCCGGCTACTGGAGGATCTGGATGCGCCCCCGGCCTGGTTTAGCTTCAGTGCAAGGGACGGACAGCACATCAGCAGCGGAGAGGCGCTTCGCGATTGCGCCCAATGGCTGGATGGAAAACCCTGTGTGGCTGCCATAGGTATCAACTGTACAGATCCCCTTCATGTGGCATCCCTTGTCAGAGAGATCCGGTCGATGACTGAAAAACCCGTGGTGGTATACCCCAATAAAGGCAGAGTGTATAATAGTTTAACCAATGCGTGGACCCCGAAGTCGGATCTGCCCTCGTTTGGTGAAATGGCGGTGCAGTGGGCAAAAGATGGGGCCAGGCTCATCGGGGGATGTTGCCGGACAACGCCGGAGGATATCCGCCAACTTGCCTTAGCACTGAAACCATAGGGGGTATAAAATCAAAAAAGCCCCTGAGGACAGGGGCCATTGTAGAGTCTGGTAGCGACGCAGGGAATTGAACCCCGGACACTGCGGATATGAGCCGCATGCTCTGACCATCTGAGCTACGTCGCCACAAAAAACCAGAATTTTATAGCATAATGTCATGATTTATGTCAAATAAAATTTTAATTTGTTTTAATAATTTTCCTTTAATACATGATTCATGTGTGGCTGATTTATTCTTGAGCAGGTTCAAAGCCCTCTACTGCCACGGTGAAGTTGGACAGATCCTCGGGCAAATTGGAAAAAACCAGCATAAACATAACCGAAGCGCCAGGCTTGATATTGACATTGGTGTTTTGATTTCCCTGTCTTACGCCCATCTGTTTGGTTATGTCCGAGATATTGCCGGACATAAGAGTCTCTTCGGGAATTATATTTCCGCAATAAGCTATCAGCGTTTTTGCTTTGGTGTTGTCCTTTGTCATCAGGGTTCCTTTGAGCTGGATGTAGCTGACAGCAATATTGGACGGATTTTTAATCCTGCCTGTGACAACGAACAGATCTCCTGCGCTTTTATTGGAAACAAAACGTCCATTGATACTGGGTTCGTCCGGTATGGGGTCAAGTGGCGGCTGGGGTGCCTGTTTGGGAGCAAGCCATTCAGTGATAAAGGGAATCTGAATGTCGGACACCACCGGAATGGTTACACCAAGGCGGATGATTGCCACATAGGCAGCCAGAATCAGCAGCACTAGCACCAGCAGAATCTTAACCGGCAAGCTTAGTCCTTTTTTCTCCTTTGCGCTTGGTTTCTCACGGACACTTTGTTCGGACAGCGTCGTGATAAAGGCCTCCTGGCCCATTGATGTCCCTATCGTGGTATTGATTTCGTCATCTGTGGGGGCCAGCAGGTTTTCAGACCGATATGTATTCTCTTCCACTTCAGGGTCCGCAATGGTTATACCGGCGTCTTGGGGTTCGGTCTCCTGTTCCAGCACCTTGTCATATTCTGCAAATTTATCGTGCTCTGCGGCGGTCTGTTCAATCTCCTCGTCCGCTTCCTGATCATCCGAATCCAGTTCAAGGTCATCAATGGACGACTTCTCTTCGACTGGGTCATCCATGTCCAAGGACAACTCTTCTAGCTCAAGATCTTCCACTGTGTCGTCATCCTGGGCAAAACTGATTTCAATATCAGCCATATCTGAATCTGAGGATACTGATATTGGCCCAGAAGCACTTCCATTTTTAATTTCTTGAAATTCAAAATCCTGGGCGTCGAGTTTAAGAGCATTATCCTGAAAATCCAGTTCCGGTTCATCTATCTCAAAATCAGCGGTTTCGAAATCAAGGCTGTCTTCGTCAAAGTCCTTTGCCGAACCTTCAATTTCCTGATACTGAAAATCCGCTGATTCCGTGTCTGTCTGTCGTTCTGGCGGATTCTGTTCAAATTTCGCCTCATCGAATTCAATTTCTGAGAAATCAATATCCGCATCTTCCAGGTCAGCGTCCTGGCTGTATGAATCGCTCTCGATATTGAAATCGTCTTGGATCTCCGGTTCCTCAACGGAAATATCGTTTTCTTGAGGTTTCGGCAGGTCGGGGGGGATCTCAATTTTCGGACCGTCCAGTGGGAAGGCTGTAAAAACATGCCGACACTTACTGCATTTAACCTTTGAACCCTCAGGCTTAATCAGGGCGTCATCAAGGACAAATCGGGTTGAGCACGCTTCGCAGGTAATTATCATTGGGCATCCCCTTAATTTGAATAATTAACTTTATAATTTTAAATCAAAGATTGCCGGCAGGTTTCTGTATTTTTCATTGTAGTCCAGCCCATAGCCCACGATAAACCCCTCATCAAGGCGGAAACATGCATAATCCACATTGATTTGGGCTTCCCGTCGTTCGCTTTTATCAATCAGCGCACATATTTTTATGGACCGGGGATTTAACCGCTGCATGAATTCGATCATCTTGGCAAGGGTCCGGCCTGTATCCACGATATCTTCCACCAGCAGTACATCTCGTCCTTTTAGTTCAAGGTCCGGCTGCTTTGTAAATACGATCTGCCCGGTAGATGATGTGCCTTCGTAAGATGATGCCCCCACCAGATCAATTTCATGATCAATGGAGATCTGCCGGACAAGATCGGCCAGAAAAATAAAAGACCCTTTGAGCACCCCTACAACCACGAGATCAAGACCTTTATAGTCTTGGGTGATTTTTTGTCCGATTTCCCGGGTTTTTTCCTTGATTTCCTGTTGGGAAATCAAGGGGATTAATTCGGGCATGTTAAATTATAAACCTGTTTCCTTTAGTTCTTTGATTAGCTTTTGCTGTTTGGAGTTTAAAATCTTCGGCATCTCTATATTAACCACAACATAGAGATCTCCGCAACCATTTCCTTTCATATGGGGAATTCCCATGCCCGGTAAACGCATTTTTGCCTTGTGTCCGGTCCCCGGCGGCAATGTCAGATTTATGGTTTTTCCTGAAGGGGTGTTCACCTCAATCTTATCTCCTAGAAGAGCTTGGGTGAGCCGGACATCCTTTGTCATCAGGATGTCGTTTTCCTCCAGGGTAATGCCCTGGGGCAGGGCAGGACTGGACTTGATGTAAAGGTTGCCGGCCGGACCGCCGTGTGCGCCTGATTCGCCTTTGCCGGCCAGTCTGATTTTTTTGCCCTGGGTCAGGCCTTTGGGAATTTTCACCTCAATGGCTTTGGCCTCCCCGTTCTGGGAGATGGTAATGGTTTTGCCGGCACCATTGATCAGTTCGTCCAGGGTTAATGGGATTTCATATTCCAGATCTTTGCCCCGGGTCGGGGATTTGCGACCATAACCGGCTCCAGGCCCCGCCGCGTTCTGGAAAAAGGGATTCCCCCCCATGCCGGAAAATGAAGTCTTTGCCCCGCCCTGTCTAAATCCAGAGGAAAAACCGCCGGACCGGTTGAATCCACCGCCTCCGCCAAAACCAAACTCCTTGAGAATATCGCCCAGATCAAAGTTTCTGAAAATATCCTCCTGGGAAAACCTTTGCTGGAAGTCGGCAGATCCGTAAGTGTCATACTGTTTTCTTTTTTCAGGGTCGCTGAGAACCGCGTAGGCTTCGGAAGTGGCTTTGAACTTATCTTCCAGATCCTTGTCCCCTTTGGTTTTATCCGGATGGTATTTGAGGGCAAGTTTTCTGTAAGCCTTTTTTATATCAGCGGCTGTCGCCGTTTTATCTACCCCGAGTGTTTTGTAGTAATCTTGCGCCATGTTATATCTGATTCCTTTGCCGTTGGCTGTATGGTTGTTTTATTAGTACAAATGTGTAATAAAAATAAGGCCCAAGCCATCGAAGTCAAGGGGAGGAAAGACCTTCCTTTGTATCAAAGGGATCGGCTTTGCCTGAATGCGCTGATGGCAACCATCAGAACGGAGATAGCCGCCGGGGTCATTCCGTCAATGCGGGATGCCTGGCCCAGAGATGTCGGGCAGATCCGGTTGAGTTTCTCCCTGATCTCATTGGACAGGCCGTGGGCCGCATCAAAGGAAAATTCAGGCGGAATTTTTATCCGTTCCAGATCCTCAAACTTTTTAATTTCATTATGCTGACGCCGGATATACCCTTCATATTTGATTTCAATTTCCACCTGCCGGACCGCGCGGTCCTGGACAGGTTCGGGAGCGGGGGCAATCTGCTTTAAAAGATTGTAACTGAGCTCCGCACGTTTAAGCAACTGGGTTAACGGGACCCCTGTGTCAATGGGATTGGAGTTGTGTTCGGCAAGAAAGGCATTGGTTTCATCACTGGGTTTGACCACGGTCCGGCTGATGCGTTCAAGCTCTTTTGCGGTATCCTCTTTAATCCGGGAAACCTCATCCAGGCGCCCTTTCTCTGTCAGTCCGTATTCATAACCGATCCGGGCCAAACGCAGATCTGCATTATCTTCCCTGAGCAGCAGCCGGTATTCGGCCCTGGACGTGAACATGCGGTAGGGCTCTTTGGTGCCCCGGGTGACAAGGTCATCCACCATGACCCCCATATAGGCCTGGGACCGGTCCAGAATAAAAGGCGGACGGCCAAGTAGTTTTGCCGCAGCATTGGCCCCGGCCCACAGCCCCTGGGCCCCGGCCTCCTCATAGCCGGATGTGCCGTTGATCTGTCCGGCGAGGAAAAGTCCCTTGATTTTTTTGGTTTCAAGGGCGGGCGTCAGTTCCAGGGGCGATACATAATCGTATTCAATGGCATAGGCCGGGCGCATGATCTGTGCCTGTTCAAGGCCTTTTACCGAACGCACCACCTGGTACTGGATCTCAAGGGGCAGACTGTTGCCCAGTCCCGAAGCATAAATTTCTTTGGAGTCTATGCCTTCATATTCCAGGATCACATGGTGGGAGTCCCGCTCCGGGAATTTTACCACCTTGTCTTCAAAGGATGGGCAGTACCTGGCGGACCGGCCCTTGATATGTCCGCCGTACAGGGCTGAATACTTCAGATTGTTGCGAATGATGGTATGGGTACCCGGGTTGGTCTGACCCATGAAGCTTGGCAGCATGGGCGTTGTCACCTTGGTGGTGGAAAAGGAAAAGGGTTTGATCTCTTGGTCTGATCCGTGGAGATTGAATTTTGAAAAATCAATGGAATCGGCATGGAGGCGCGGCGGGGTGCCGGTTTTCATCCTCCCCATCTCAAGTCCCATGGATTCAAGGCTCAGGGCCAGACCGGTGGAGGCAAATTCTCCGGCACGTCCGGCCTGGATTTTGGAGGCCCCGATATGGACGGTGCCCCGTAAAAAGGTGCCTGTGGTAATGACCACACAGGGCGCAAAATATTCAAATCCGGTATTCTCGGCAATGCCTTTAATTTCATCGTGTTCAATGATCAAAGATTCCACCATGGTCTGCTTGAGATCCAGGTTTTCAGCCGTTTCCAGAACATGCTTCATGTTTCGCGAATACATGTTCTTGTCATTCTGGGTCCGGGTGGACTGGACCGCCGGTCCTTTACGGGTGTTCAGGGTCCTGTACTGGATCGCCGAAGAGTCCGATACCTTTGCCATCCAGCCGCCCAGGGCATCAATTTCCTTGACCAGCTGTCCCTTGGCCGTTCCGCCGATGGAGGGACTGCAGGGCATGGCTGCAATTTTGTCCATGTCAATGGTGAGCAAAAGGGTGTTGCAGCCCATCCGGGCTGCAGCCAGGGCGGCTTCGCACCCGGCATGTCCTGCACCCACCACAATGACATCATATCTGTTTTTGAAAGTGTTCATAACATCCTTAACTGTTTTTTACAGGGACTAAATATAATGGTTACTCGCTATTGGTCAACAGGCTGTTACAGAATGTTAATTTTTGTTTAGGAATGAGACCGAAAGAATTGGGCTATAAAGCCATGCAATTTAATTAATAAAATAAAGCAACGGGAAGCCGGCAAAGCGATTCCCTGTCCGTTCCTTATGAAAAATAACGCCTGCATGATATATGAGGACCGGCCTTTTTCCTGCCGCAGGATTTACTCCGCCCATGTATGCAGCCAGGATGCCCCTCTAAAAAGTCTACACCACCTGTCCGGCGGCCCAGGCCGAAGACCATGCCCACTGGAAATTGTATCCGCCCAGCCACCCCGTGACATCCAGCACCTCGCCGATGGCGTAAAGTCCCGGGACATCTTGAGATTCCATGGTTTTTGAAGAAAACCTGCGGCAGTCAATTCCGCCGACGGTTACCTCGGCAGTTCTGTATCCTTCGGTGCCGCCGGGCTGGATCTTCCAGGCGTGAATCTCGTCTATCACACGTTCAAGCCCCTGGCGGGAAAGGGTGTGAATAGGGCAGTTCAACAGTTTTTCATCTATACGGGCCTGGACCAAACGTGTTGGAAGATGCTCGGCCAGGACGGATTTTAAATGGCGTTTTGGACGGGTCTGCCGTAGTGTTTCCAGCAGGTCTCCCAGATTTCCATCCGGGAAAAGATCGATGGTCAGCCGGGCACCGGGCTGCCAGAAGGATGATGCCTGCAGGATCACAGGACCGCTCAAGCCCCGGTGGGTAAACAGAAGCTGTTCTTTAAACGAGGCAGATCCCGTGCGGACCCGTGCCTTGACTGAAATTCCGGCCAGTGGGGCCAGAACCGCTTTATCGCCGGACTGAAACGTAAAAGGAACAAGCCCGGGTCTGGGTTCTACCACAGGAATGCCGAACTGCCCGGCGACCTTGTATCCGAACGGCGTAGCCCCGGCTGCAGGCATTGATAGCCCTCCGGTGGCAATGACCAGGGATGAGGCCTCTATGCTTTCCCTGGCTGTACAGATCCGGAACCCCCTGGATGAAGAACCCTGCCTCTCAATGCCGGTGATACTTATTTTGAATGCCAGGCAGACACCGGCGCTGCGGCACTCTGCCAGCAGCATATCAAGGATCTGCCCGGCACTGCCCGTGCAGAACAACTGACCGTGTTCCCGTTCGGTGAAGCGGATCCCGTATTGCCGGACAAGGTCAATAAAATCCTGTGGCCGGTACCGGCTGAGCGCAGATTTTACAAAATGCGGATTGGATGAAATATAATTTTGGGCACTGACCCGGCGGTTGGTAAAGTTGCACCTGCCGCCGCCGGAGATAAGTATCTTGCGCCCGGGTTTAGGGGCCTGATCCAGAACTATTACACGCCTCCCGCGTTTTCCGGCCTGGGCCGCGCACATCAGACCGGAGGCGCCAGCCCCGATAATCACCACATCATATTCGGTTTTCATGCTATTTTTCTGCCTGCCTGTCCATCCCTTTGTCTATGCGCTCATTTTTTCCTGCAACCGGGCGACTTCCAAGCTTTGAATGTACTCATCATAGGAGATGAGGCGGTCGATGATCCCGTCGGGCGTTATCTCAATGATACGGTTTGCAATGGTGTTGATAAACTCATGGTCGTGGGAGGTGAAAAGAATCACTTCAGGAAATTCAACCAGGCTGTCATTAAGGGCGGTTATGGATTCCAGGTCCAGGTGGTTGGTGGGGTCATCCAGCATCAGGACATTGGAGTGGGACAGCATCATCCTGGACAGCATGCATCTGACCTTTTCGCCGCCGGAGAGCATATGGGTCTTTTTCAAGGCATCTTCACCCGAGAAAAGCATTCGCCCCAAAAAGGTTCTGGCAAAGCTTTCTCCCTCGGTGGGCGGGGCAAACTGCAGCAGCCAGTGGATCAGATTAAGGTCCTTGTCAAAAAATGCCGCATGCTCTTTGGAAAAATAGGAACGACTGGTGGTGACACCCCACCTGAAGGCACCGGCATCCGCTTGCGTTTTTCCTGATAGGATATCAAAAAGTGCGGTTCTGGCAAGGCTGTTTGGGCCCACAAAGGCGATCTTATCTCCATTATTCACCGTGAACGTAATATTATCCAGAACTTTTTCACCCTCAATGGTCTTGCAAAGGCCCTCTACCTCCAGGATAATGTTTCCGCAAGGCCTTTCAGGTTTGAAGCGTATAAATGGATATTTTCTGCTCGATACCGGCAGCTCTTCAATGGTCAGCTTATCCAGCAGCTTTTTCCGGGATGTTGCCTGCTTTGACTTGGACGCATTGGAGGAAAACCTGCGGATAAAGGCTTTCAGGTCTTCGGCCTTTTCGGTCATCCGTTTATTGTCCGCCAATTTCTGCTTCAGGTTGAGCCGGCTGGCCTGGTACCAGAAATCATAATTGCCCACATACACAGAAATTTTACTGAAATCAATATCGGCAATGTGGGTGCATACCTGGTTCATGAAATGCCGGTCGTGGGAAACCACAATCACGGTATTTTTGAACCGAAACAAAAATTCCTGGAGCCAGGCAATGGCCTGGATATCCAGGTTATTGGTGGGTTCGTCAAGGAGCAGGACATCCGGGTTGCCGAACAGGGCCTGACCCAGAAGGACCCGCACTTTTTCACCGCCCTCAAGTTCTTTCATTTTTTTTGCGTGCAGCGCTTCATCAATTCCCAGGTGCTTCAGGAGCACCGCCGCATCCGCTTCAGCCTCATACCCGTTCATCTCTTCAAACTCGACCTCGATTTCACCGGACCGGATACCGTCCGCTTCGGAAAAATCAGGTTTGGCATAAAGGGCCTCCCGTTCGGCCTTAAGACGGTGCAACTTTTCATGGCCCATGATTACCGTCTCAATCACCCCATGGTCATCAAAAGCAAAATGATCCTGCCGCAAAACAGCGATCCGCTCCCTGGGCCCCACGGAAACCGTTCCGGTATCCGGCTCAAGCTCACGTGCAAGAATTTTTAAAAAGGTGCTTTTTCCCGCACCGTTCGCCCCAATGAGGCCGTAACAGTTGCCGGGTTTAAACATGATGTTGACATTTTTGAACAGGACCCGCTTGCCATAGGCAAGGGAGATGTTATCTGCAAAAATCATTAATATGGTATTTCCTAAACCGGGGTTGATAAAAAATAAAAAAGCCCTGACCATTTGCAATAAATAATCAAGGCTTTTTTAAAAAAGAACCGGCGGCGTTCTACTCTCCCACACAGTCTCCCATGCAGTACCATCGACGCTAAAGAGCTTAACTTCCGTGTTCGAGATGGGTACGGGTGTGGCCTCTTCGCCATCGCCACCGGTTACACTGGTCGGACCTGGAACTTCAGATTGTTTCACATGAAACGTCCCATGGGTCCTAATATGTAATCTGTTGCAGTAAAAATCAAGCTTGCTATATTGCTCTATCAAAGAGTCTAAATTTATTCGTGGAAAAAAGTGGCTAAGCCTC